>NZ_JBEZWL010000265.1:1757-4482 GCF_040648015.1 Streptomyces sp. NPDC029216
TGTACGGCTTGCTTGCTCATCTCCCAAGTAGCACGGGGCCCGAGAAATCCCGTGTGAATCTGGCGGGACCACCCGCTAAGCCTAAATATTCCCTGGTGACCGATAGCGGATAGTACCGTGAGGGAATGGTGAAAAGTACCGCGGGAGCGGAGTGAAATAGTACCTGAAACCGTGTGCCTACAAGCCGTGGGAGCGTCGGATGCACTTGTGCATCTCGTGACTGCGTGCCTTTTGAAGAATGAGCCTGCGAGTTAGCGGTGTGTAGCGAGGTTAACCCGTGTGGGGAAGCCGTAGCGAAAGCGAGTCCGAATAGGGCGATTGAGTTGCACGCTCTAGACCCGAAGCGGAGTGATCTAGCCATGGGCAGGTTGAAGCGGAGGTAAGACTTCGTGGAGGACCGAACCCACCAGGGTTGAAAACCTGGGGGATGACCTGTGGTTAGGGGTGAAAGGCCAATCAAACTCCGTGATAGCTGGTTCTCCCCGAAATGCATTTAGGTGCAGCGTCGTGTGTTTCTTGCCGGAGGTAGAGCACTGGATAGGCGATGGGCCCCAACGGGTTACTGACCTTAGCCAAACTCCGAATGCCGGTAAGTGAGAGCGCGGCAGTGAGACTGTGGGGGATAAGCTCCATGGTCGAGAGGGAAACAGCCCAGAGCATCGACTAAGGCCCCTAAGCGTACGCTAAGTGGGAAAGGATGTGGAGTCGCAGAGACAACCAGGAGGTTGGCTTAGAAGCAGCCACCCTTGAAAGAGTGCGTAATAGCTCACTGGTCAAGTGATTCCGCGCCGACAATGTAGCGGGGCTCAAGCGTACCGCCGAAGTCGTGTCATTGCAGCAATAGCCCCAACGGGTGCTGTGATGGGTAGGGGAGCGTCGTGTGCCGGGTGAAGCAGCAGCGGAAGCTAGTTGTGGACGGTTCACGAGTGAGAATGCAGGCATGAGTAGCGATACACACGTGAGAAACGTGTGCGCCGATTGACTAAGGGTTCCTGGGTCAAGCTGATCTGCCCAGGGTAAGTCGGGACCTAAGGCGAGGCCGACAGGCGTAGTCGATGGACAACCGGTTGATATTCCGGTACCCGCTTTGAAACGCCCAATATCGAGCCCATTAATGCTAAGGCCGTGAAGCCGTTCCGGACCCTTCGGGGAAAGGAAAGTGGTGGAGCCGCCGGCCCAAGGTGGTAGTAGGTAAGCGATGGGGTGACGCAGGAAGGTAGTCCAGCCCGGGCGGTGGTTGTCCCGGGGTAAGGGTGTAGGCCGTGTGGTAGGCAAATCCGTCACACGTTAAGGCTGAGACCTGATGCCGAGCCGATTGTGGTGAAGTGGATGATCCTATGCTGTCGAGAAAAGCCTCTAGCGAGTTTCATGGCGGCCCGTACCCTAAACCGACTCAGGTGGTCAGGTAGAGAATACCGAGGCGTTCGGGTGAACTATGGTTAAGGAACTCGGCAAAATGCCCCCGTAACTTCGGGAGAAGGGGGGCCATTCCTGGTGATGAGACTTGCTCTCTGAGCTGGGGGTGGCCGCAGAGACCAGCGAGAAGCGACTGTTTACTAAAAACACAGGTCCGTGCGAAGCCGTAAGGCGATGTATACGGACTGACGCCTGCCCGGTGCTGGAACGTTAAGGGGACCGGTTAGCTCTGTTTCGACAGGGCGAAGCTGAGAACTTAAGCGCCAGTAAACGGCGGTGGTAACTATAACCATCCTAAGGTAGCGAAATTCCTTGTCGGGTAAGTTCCGACCTGCACGAATGGCGTAACGACTTCTCGACTGTCTCAACCATAGGCCCGGTGAAATTGCACTACGAGTAAAGATGCTCGTTTCGCGCAGCAGGACGGAAAGACCCCGGGACCTTTACTACAGTTTGATATTGGTGTTCGGTTCGGCTTGTGTAGGATAGGTGGGAGACTTTGAAGCAGCCACGCCAGTGGTTGTGGAGTCGCCGTTGAAATACCACTCTGGTCGTGCTGGATGTCTAACCTCGGTCCGTGATCCGGATCAGGGACAGTGTCTGATGGGTAGTTTAACTGGGGCGGTTGCCTCCCAAAGGGTAACGGAGGCGCCCAAAGGTTCCCTCAGCCTGGTTGGCAATCAGGTGTTGAGTGTAAGTGCACAAGGGAGCTTGACTGTGAGACCGACGGGTCGAGCAGGGACGAAAGTCGGGACTAGTGATCCGGCGGTGGCTTGTGGAAGCGCCGTCGCTCAACGGATAAAAGGTACCCCGGGGATAACAGGCTGATCTTCCCCAAGAGTCCATATCGACGGGATGGTTTGGCACCTCGATGTCGGCTCGTCGCATCCTGGGGCTGGAGTCGGTCCCAAGGGTTGGGCTGTTCGCCCATTAAAGCGGTACGCGAGCTGGGTTTAGAACGTCGTGAGACAGTTCGGTCCCTATCCGCTGTGCGCGTAGGAATATTGAGAAGGGCTGTCCCTAGTACGAGAGGACCGGGACGGACGAACCTCTGGTGTGCCAGTTGTCCTGCCAAGGGCATGGCTGGTTGGCTACGTTCGGGAGGGATAACCGCTGAAAGCATCTAAGCGGGAAGCCTGCTTCAAGATGAGTATTCCCACCTCCTTGAGAGGGTAAGGCTCCCAGTAGACGACTGGGTTGATAGGCCAGATGTGGAAGCCCGGTAACGGGTGGAGCTGACTGGTACTAATAGGCCGAGGGCTTGTCCTCAGTTGCTCGCGTCCACTGTGTTAGTTCTGAAGTAACGAAC
>NZ_JBEZWL010000266.1:0-4462 GCF_040648015.1 Streptomyces sp. NPDC029216
CGCGGCCGGCGGCCTCGGGTCTCACGTCAAAGTCCCGTCGTCGCCCGGAGGGCGGACGGGACTTTGACGACAGACCCTAGGGGGTGTCCGCCCTGGTCAGGGTCAGTTTGCCGATCCAGTCCAGCTCCCCCGGGTACTCCCACTCCTCCGGGTCCGCGAGGACCGCCGGCAGGTCCGCGCGGTCGACCTCCGGACCCGGCTGGAAGCCGGGGGTGCCCCTGGGCGAGGTCCACGGGACCACCCGGTGCACCGCGACCCACCCCCGGTCGACGAGCCCCAGCAGGATCGGGGCGAGAAAGGAGACCGGCTTGTCCTTGTCCTCCTCCGCCAGGTCCCCCCAGACCCCGGGAAGGATGTCGATCTCCGAGGCGTTCAGCACGAACGCGTACTCGTTCTCGGTCAGCGCGTCCCAGTCCATCAGGGCCGCTCCCCCTTGTGCCGGGCGTAGTAGCGGGCCACCCGGGCCCGGTTCCCGCAGGCCGACGCCACGCACCAGCGCCGCCTGGGGTGCGCCGGAAGGAACAGCAGCACGCAGTCGTCCGCCTCGCACGAGCGCACCGACGCCACCCGCACGTCCGTCAGCAGGTCCACCACCGCCTCCGCCAGCTCGGCGGCCAGCCGCGCCGCCGGGGCGGCCCCGCGGTGCGGGGAGGCCATCAGCCCGGTCAGGGCCGACCAGTACAGCTCCCGGTGCGCGGGGGCCGCGGCGAGGATCCCGTTCAGCGCCTCCAGCGCCCCGGCCGGCGGCCGCTCACCGCGCCGTGCGGCTTCGAGCGCCGGCCCGGCGGCCTCCCGCACGGCGTGCACGGCGGCCACCTCGGCCTCCCCCACCTCGGCGACCCGGCTCAGCCGGTCACCCTCCGCCGCCAGCCAGGCGGCGAGACCGGCCCGGTCGGCGATGAGATCGCCGGCGTCGGCGGGCCGGGTGTTCAGCAGATCGAGCGCGAGGGGCTCGCCGGTCAACGGAAAGAACGTCACCGGCTAATGCTACCAAGACCAGTTGACGCATTAGCGATCTTCGTTGGAGACTAATGCCACCTGACGCACTGGAGGCATGTGATGATCGCGCACCGCACCATCGACGTCGACGGCGTGACCGTGGCCTACCGCGAAAGCGGCCCCGCCGACGGCCCCGTCCTGCTGCTCCTGCACGGCTTCCCCACCGCCTCACACCAGTTCACCCGCCTGATGGACGCCCTCCGCGACACCCCGTACCGACTGATCGCCCCCGACTACCCCGGCTTCGGCCGCACCGACACCCCACCCGGCTTCACGTACACCTTCGACCGGCTCGCGGACATCGTGGAGGGGTTCACCGACGCCCTCGCCCTGGACCGCTTCGCCCTGTACGTCTTCGACTTCGGCGCCCCGGTCGGCCTGCGGCTCGCCGCCCGGCGCCCCGAACGGATCACCGGCCTCATCGTCCAGAACGCCAACGCCTACGACGAGGGCCTCTCCGACGACGCCCGCCAGTTCGCGGCACTGCGGCGGGACGTACCGGGCAACGAGGAACGGGTGCGCGGCCTGTTCACCCTGGAAGGCACCCGCTTCCAGTACGAGACCGGGGTCGCGGACCCCGCCCTGATCTCCCCCGACAACTGGACCCTCGACGTCCACTACCTCGGCCTGCCGGGGCGCCAGGACGCCCAGGCCGACCTCGCCTTCGACTACTCCTCGAACTTCGCCCACTGCCCGGCCTGGCAGGCCTGGCTCCGTGCCTCGGGGGTACCGGTGCTGGTCGTCTGGGGCGCCGGCGACCCCTTCTTCACCCCCGCCGGGGCGAAGGCGTACCTGCGGGACGCGCCGGGTGCCGACGTACACGTCTTCGAAGGCGCCGGGCACTTCGCGCTGGAGACCCACCTCGACGAAATCGCCCCGCTGATCGCCGCCTTCCTGACCCGCCTCTGACCACCCCCGGCTGCGACTGTCCCGCTGCGGCTCCCCGACCGGAGGCTGCGGACGTCCCGCTGCCCGGAGCGGTCCCCTGCCCGCCCTTCCACCGTTCCCCCGGGCTCCGCCCCAGACCCCGCGCCTCAAACTCCCCCAGCTACCGCTGGGAGGTGCCCCCTGGCAGGGCCGGATTCTGCCGGACGGCCACGCGGCTCCGGACGTACCCGGCCGGGGGCGGGGACGGGGTGGGGCCACCAACCCCGGCCACCTCCGGCACCACCACCCCGGGCAACGCCACCGACCCCCGCCAACCCCGGCACCACCACCCCCCGGCACCCCCAGCCAAACCGGCCCGCACCGGGGTGGCACCCCAGCCCGCCACCGCCCGGCCAGGGCAGCGGCTAGCCCTCCGCCGGCGCCCGCCCCGTCAGCGCCGCCAGGCTGGAGCGGACGTGGTTCATGTGGGCCCGCATCTCCTCCTGCGCCTCCGCATGCTCCCGCAGGATCCGCTCCGTCTCCCGCCCCACCCGCTCCTGCCGCACCCGCGCCTGCGCCACCAGCTCCGCCGCCCGCGCCTCCGCGTCCTCCTGCCCGTGCCGCGCCGACTCCTCCGCCTCCGCGAACCCCCGCCGCGCCTCCGCCAGCCGCGCCTGCGCGTGCCGCTCCATCTCCGCGAGCCGCGCCTCCTGCTCCGCCTCCCGCGCCGCCACCTCCCGCTCGGCCGCGTCCCGCCGCTCCACCCGCTCCTGCTCCCGCTCCGCGAGCAACGCCTGCGTGCGCCGCCGCGCGTCCGCCAGCGCGGCCTGCGCCTCGGCCCGCCACCCCGCAGCCTCCTCGCGCGCCTTCGCCCGTACCTCGTCGGCCTCCCGCTGCGCCCGCAACAGCCCCTGCCGCGCCCGCACCTCGGTCTGCTCGCGCACCGCCTCCGCGTCGTGCCGCGCCAGCTCCGCCACCCGGTCGGCGTGCGCCTCGGCCGCACCCGCCGCCTCCACCGCGTCGGCCCGCGCGTCCGCCCGCAGGGCCTCCGCCTCCTCCTGGGCCAGCGACAGGATCCGCCGGGCGCGCTCGCTCAGCTCGTCGTACGTCTGCGGGGCCAGCGCCGCCACCGCCGCGCGCAGCCGCTCCGCCTCCTCCTCCATCTGCCGCGCCAGGACGGTCAGCCGCGCCACCCGTTCCCACGCCTCGTCCCGGCTGCCGGCCAGCCGGGCCACGTACCGGTCGACGTCCTCCGGCCGGTAGCCGCGGCCACCGCGCACGGTCGAGAAACCCTGGGGTCCGTGAGGTGACATGGGTGCACTCATCCTGGAAGCGCCTCTCTCGCGGGGATTCCCGTCAAGGATGCGTCATTTGAGGCCAGAAGCCTGAATGGCCGGGCCGGGACCCCCGTCGAGGGGTCCCGGCCCGGCCATTCATCCGATCGGCGAACCGGCCGACCGACGGCTCAGAGCAGCCCGTCCCACATCTGCTCCAGCAGCACCGACCACCAGCTCTCCGGCGACGCCAGCGCCGCACTGTCCAGCCCGGCCAGGTTCGACTGGAAGTCGACGGTCCACCGCCCAGCCTGCTCCGGCGTCAGATGCTGGCGCAGCCGCCACATGTGACCCAGCATCGCCAGCGACCGCGCGAACTGCGGCAGGCTGGAGTTCACGAACTGCGGCGGCACGGGCGCCCCGCCCGGACCACCCTCCACCGGCACCGCCACGATGTGCGCCGTCCCGTACTGCACGCACAGCGCCTTGCCGAAGTCGCTGCCGACGACCAGGTACGAGCCCGCGTCCGACGCCGGCTGCACCTGCCGCTGCGCGGCCAGCTCGGCCAGCGTCGGCACCGGCTGCCCGGGTACGGCCTGCGCCCAGAAGAACGGCCCGAAATCGACCGGCAGACCCGCCCACATCAGGGTCTGCGCCACGACCTCCGGCACACCCTGGCGCGACACCGCCCGCTGGTCGAAACGGAACACCCCCTGCGGCCCGAAGGCCCCCGCCAGCTCCTGCGCGATCGCGTCCATCGCGATCGCCGGCTGGAGCGGGACCTGCGGCAGCGGCGCCCGCACCGGCGCCGGACGCGCCGGGCCGTCCGCCACCTGGTGCAGCTCACCCTGATGGGTGAGCAGATGCCGCATGCCTTGCTGACGTCCCGCGTGGTCGGTCCCGTACGGGGCCACGCTCGTGATCCGCACCTGCGGCCAGGTCTCCCGGATCATCCGGGCGCAGTAACCGCCGGGCAGCTCGCAGGAGGCCAGCTCGGTGTGCAGCTCCAGCACCTGCTGCGGCGGCACGTTCATCGCGCGGAGCTCGTACAGGATCTGCCACTCGGGGTGCGGCGTACCGGGCGCCGAGCGGCGGATGAGCTGCTGCTCGGAGCCGTCGGGCGCACGGTAGCGGAGCACGGCCTGGTAGCCGGGGCCGACCGTGGGCACGCCGGACGGGGCCGCCGGCTGACCCACCGGACCGCCGGGCGGCGCGGAGGGCGGACCGGGCGGCGGAACGGTGCCGGGACCGGCCAGCATCGTCGCGGCGTGCTGCATCCCGCCCCCGGGCGCACCGGGAGCGCCAGGCGCACCGGGAGCGCC
>NZ_JBEZWL010000267.1:0-4417 GCF_040648015.1 Streptomyces sp. NPDC029216
CACCCACCGACCGTCCCCACCCGCTCCGCCCGTCACGGCGCGGGTCACACCGTGCGGCCCGGCAGCCGGCCGGCCGCCGACCCGACCGAGGAGCCCCTCTCATGCACGCGATCCCGAACGGCCGCCGCGCGGCCGCCGCGGCGCTGACCGCCGCCCTGCTCGTCCCGCTGTCCGCCTGCGGCGCCGACGACGACAAGAAGGCCGACGCCGGCAGCTCCGCGTCCGCCTCGGCCGGGGCCAAGGCCGCGAACCTCACCGTGCTCGCCGCGTCCTCCCTGACCGACGTCTTCCCGAAGGTCGGCGAGGCCTACGAGAAGTCCCACCCGGGCACCGAGGTGAAGTTCTCCTTCGCCGGCTCGCAGGAGCTCGCCGCCCAGGTCAAGCAGGGTTCCCCGGCCGACGCGCTGGTCACCGCCGACACCAAGACGATGGACGGCCTCAAGGGCGAGACCGGCGACGCCACGGTCATCGCGAAGAACCGCCTGGTCATCGCCGCCGGCAAGGGCAACCCGTTCAAGATCGACGAGCTGAAGGACCTCGCCGACTCCAAGATCAAGGTCGTCCTCGCGGCGCCCGAGGTCCCCGTCGGCCGCTACAGCAAGCAGATCCTCGACGCCCAGAAGGTCGAGGTGAAGCCGGTCTCCCAGGAGCCCAACGTCCGCGCCGTGCTGAGCAAGGTCGAGCTGGGCGAGGCCGACGCCGGCCTCGTCTACAAGACGGACTCCGCCAAGTCCGGCGACAAGGTCGTCACCGTGGACATCCCGGACGACCAGAACGCCGTCGCCTCCTACCCGGCCGCCACCGTCAAGCAGTCCAAGAACACCGAGGCCGCGGCCGCGTTCGTGGCCTGGCTGAGCACCCCGGAGGCGCAGAAGATCCTCCAGGGCGCCGGTTTCCAGAAGCCGTAACACCACGACCCCGAGGGGGCTGCCCGGTCCGGGGGGAGGGGCAGCCCCTTCGGCATGCCCCCGAACGCGGGCGTCCCGCCCCCGTAGGCTCCGTACGCTGCCCCAGCCCGCCATCCGGCCGCAGTAGCTTCGACCAGGAACCCCATGAGCAGACTCCGCACCCGCACCCGTCCTCCCGTGACGCTGGCGCTCCCCGCGCTGCTCGCCGTCGCGTTCCTGCTGCTGCCGCTGATCGGCATCCTCACCCGCACCCAGTGGGGGGAGCTCGCCGACCACCTGACCAGCCCCGGCGTGGTCGAGGCCCTGCGGCTCTCCCTGCCGGTCTCCGCCTGGGCGCTCGGCCTCTCACTCCTGCTCGGGGTGCCGCTGGCCTGGCTGCTGGCCCGGGTGGAGTTCAAGGGCAAGGCCTTCGTCCGCTCGCTGGTGCTGCTGCCGATGGTGCTGCCGCCGACCGTCGGCGGTGTCGCGCTGCTGCTGGGCTTCGGGCGGCGCGGGCTGCTCGGGCCCTGGCTGGAGGACGCCTTCGGGGTCACCCTGCCCTTCCACACCTCCGGCGCCGTCGTGGCGGCCACGTTCGTGGCGATGCCCTTCCTGGTGATCAGCCTGGAGGGGGCGCTCGGCGGGCTGAAGCCGCGGTACGAGGAGACCGCCGCCTCCCTCGGGGCCTCGCCGGTCCGGGTGTTCTTCACGGTGACCCTGCCCATGGTGGCCCCCGGCCTGATCGCGGGCGCGGCCCTGACCTGGGCGCGGGCCCTCGGCGAGTTCGGTGCGACCATCACCTTCGCCGGGAACCTGCCCGGCACCACCCAGACCCTGCCGCTCCAGGTCTACCTGCTCCTCCAGGACAAGCCCGAGGCGGCGACCTCCGTATCGCTGCTGCTGCTGGCCATCGCCATGGGCGTGCTCATCGCCCTGCGCGGCCGCTGGACCGGCACCCCGGCCGACCGCAGGACGGCCGGGACCGGGCCGGCCGCCGAGGAGACCCCGGCCCCGCAGAACGGCGCCCCGCAGGACGACGCGGACGCGCCCGCGCCGGCGGCCCCCGAGGGCGGCCGCTGGCCGCTGCACGCCGAGGTCACCGGCTTCAACCGGCTGACCCTGGACGCCGAACCGGGCACCACCATCGCCGTCGTCGGCGAGAACGGCGCCGGCAAGACCACCCTGCTGCGCGCCCTGCTCGGCCTGACCCCGCGCGCCCACGCCGAACTGTGGCTGGGCGACACCGACGTCACCGCCCTGCCCCCGCACCGCCGCCAGGTGGCCTGGGTCCCGCAGGACGGGGCGCTGTTCCCGCACCTGAGCGCCCTCGCCAACACCGCCTACGGGCTGCGGGCCCGCCGGGTGCCGCGCGCCGAGGCCCGCCGCGAGGCGCAGGCCTGGCTGGACCGGCTCGGCGTCGGCCACCTCGCCCAGCGCAGGCCCGCGCAGCTGTCCGGCGGGCAGGCGCAGCGCGTGGCCCTCGCCCGGGCGCTGGCCGGCCGCCCCCGGCTGCTGCTGCTCGACGAGCCCCTGGCCGCCCTCGACCAGACCACGCGGGCGCACGTGCGGCACACCCTGCGCACGCACCTGGCGGGCTTCGGCGGGGTGTGCCTGATCGTCACGCACGACCCCGTCGAGGCGGTGTCGCTGGCCGACCGGGTCCTCGTACTGGCCGACGGCCGGACCCTCCAGGACGCCCCGCCCGCCGAGGTCACCCGGCATCCGCGCTCGCCGTGGGTGGCCCGGATGCTGGGCCGCAACGCCTGGCCCGGCACCGCCTCCGCCGACGGGCTCGCCCTGGCGGGCGGCGGGCGGCTGGTGGTGGCCGAGGCCCTGCCGGAAGGGGCTCAGGCCCTGGCCATCATCGCCCCCGAGGCGGTGTCCGTGCACCGGGACCGGCCGGGCGGCAGCCCCCGCAACGTCTGGCCCGGCACGGTCCGCGAGGTCACCGCGGTCGGCAGCCGGCTGCGCGTGCTCGTCGGCTCGGCCGAGGCCCCCGACCTGGTCGCGGAGATCACCCCGGAGGCCGCCGCCGAACTGGGCGTGGCCGACGGCGCCGCGGTGTGGACGAGCGTGAAGGCCACCGAGGTCACCCTCGTACGCCTCTGAGCTCCGGCGGCGCCACCGACAGCCAGTCACGGCCGGGCGCGGCGAAGGCGTCGGCCCCGAACAGGGTCCGGCCGGTGCGGGGTACCGCGACGGTCAGGACGCCCTCGTCCCGTCCGGCGGTGAAGCGGGGCGCGCCGAGGGTGATGACCGCCGTGCCCTTCCCGGTGGTGCGGCGGAACTCCGCGAGGCGCAGCGCCAGCAGGGCGGCCTCCTTGCGGTCCACGGTGTCCGGCGCGTACGGCAGTACGACGGCCAGCGCGCCCGTACCCGGCTCCCGGGCGGCGGAGTCCAGGGCCCGGCGCAGGGCCCGCATCCGGGCCAGGCCGGCGCCGCGGTCGAGGGTGCGGCGCGCGGTGTCGAGCGGCACGAAGCGCACCCCGCGGTGCAGGAAGGGCGCCCGCTCGGTGCCGGTCAGCACCAGCTCGGCGCCCGCGGCGGTCTCCCCGGCGGCGAACCGCCAGGGCCGGGCCCCGGCCTGCGCGGCGGTGGCCACCATCGGGTCGGGGCGGGCGGCGCCGGGGACGGCGGGCCCGGTGGGCGGGGTCGTGGCGGTCAGGGTGTCCAGCAGCAGCCGGCCGGGGCGGGCGCCCGGGGCCGCCGAGAGGCGGGTGACGCGCAGGGGCTGCTCGGCGGAGGCCGGGACCGGCAGCCGGACCTCCCGCCAGCCGGTCCAGTCGACGGCGGGCCCGCGCAGCGTCAGGGGCACCCCGTCCGCCCCGGCCAGCTCCACGGCCGGCCGGGCCCCCGAGCCGTCCCCGCCGACCCACAGCGACAGGGCCCGGGTCAGCTCCGGTACGGGGACCGGGCGGGGCGGGGCCGCGGCCGCTCCGGCACGCGCTTCCAGGGCCAGCCCCGGGCCGGGGTGGCCCTCGGCGGGGGCGGCGCTCGCTCCGGTCCAGGCGGCGGCGTCCTCGAAGCCGGCCAGGGGCGCGGCCACCGAGCCGACGCCGAGGGCCAGTTCGGCGGTGGCGCCGGTGGCCTTGACGGTGGCGGACAGCCGCCCGGCTGCCTGCGGGGCGAGGGCCGTGACGGTGAAGCCGCCCCGGCCGTCCTCGGTGACCCGCCAGCGGGTGCGGTCGTAGCTCAGGGTCAGGTCCCGGGGCTCGACGGGGGCGGCGTGGCCCTGGGCGTCGTACCCGCTCAGGCTGAACCCGGCGCTCTCCCCGCGCCGTTCGAGGCCGATCCGGGCGGGCAGGACCCGGACTCCGGCGAGCGGCCCGAGCACCTCAAGCCGCAGGACCCCCTCGGGCACGCCCGCGCCCGCCCCCGGTGCGGGCACCCCGTTGCCGGTCGTGGCGGCCGTGCCCGTCGCCGTCCCCGACGCCGTCCCCCCGGCCGGGTCCGCTCCCTCGGCCGGCTTTCCGGCAGGTGCCCCGGACGGGCCCGTCCCGGCCCCGGGCCCGGACGCCCCCGGAGTGCTC
>NZ_JBEZWL010000268.1:0-4384 GCF_040648015.1 Streptomyces sp. NPDC029216
GGCCCTGGGGGCGCCGTTGCGGTGCCGGCTGCGGGTGACCGCGGCGGCGGTCGGCCACCTCGCCCGCGCCGGTCTGCTGGTCCGCCTCGGCGGGGACGTGGAGTTCCGCGACGTTCAACCGGACCAGGTGGCCGCCCTCGCGCGCCGCCGGGACCTTCCGGTCCTGCTCGACCGGCACGTCCCCCTCGGCCCGGACCAGGCGGCCGTCCGGCTCGGGGTCCGCCGCAGCACCTTCGACGCCGTGGTGCGCCTCGGTTGGGTCGCGCCGGTCGGCTCGGTGGAGATCGACTACAAGCGGCAGGGCGGCGTCACCACGGTCCCGCTGTACTCCGCCGAGGACGTCGCCCTACTCCCCGTCGCCCGGCCCTCGGTCGACTGGCGGGCGGTGTACGCCGCCCCTGCGGGTAGCCGCTCCCCGCTGGCCGCCCTCGACCCGGTTGTCCCGGGCCGGGACAGGGTGCTGCTGGCGGAGGTGGCGCGGATGGCTCGGGTGGGCCGGGCTGCGGTGGTGAACTGGCGCCGCCGGCACGCCGACTTCCCCGCCCCGACCGGCGGCACGGACGTGCATCCGCAGTTCGACCGGCCGGCGATTGTGGCGTGGCTGCTCGCCCACGACAAGATCGAGGTGCCCGTGGGCATGCCGTCGGCCTCGCTGGTCGGGAGCGGTCCCGGGCGCCGTACGTCCCGGTTCCGGCTCGATGGCCCGCACCTGGTCCTGGCCGAGGACGCCGAAGGGCAGGACGAGTTGTCCGGCTGGTCCACGGACGCCGACGCTGACGCGCTGGCCGAGCTGGCGGCCGAGCATTTGGGGGCGTCGGTGGGCCGGCTGACCGCTCCGGGTACGGGGCCGTTGGCGGTGCTGGGGGAGGTGCGGGTGATCGAGCGGTTCAGGTCGGGGTCGGGTGGCCTGCGGGTGACGCTGGCGCGGCCGGCCCGGGTGCGGGGCGCCGCCTCGGAGGGGCCGGCGGGCGGGGTGGTCCGGCACGGGGTGCCGTACGCCGACTCGGCGCAGGAGTGCGCGTGCCGCCGGTACGACTGCGGCGGCCTGGTCCCGGTGTCCTGGTGCACCGAACACGGCGACGCGGTCAACCCGGTCCTGGAATGGCACGCGGGCGGCGGCCTGCGCTGCGCGCAGCTCACGCGGGGCAGCGCCGCCAGGGCGTAGCGGGTGGGCCGTCTGCGGCCTCGAGCTGTGCAGCCCCCGGCGCAACCTCGATGGTGCCGGGGGCTGCTGTTCAGGCCCGGATCTCGTTGACGAGCATGCGCAGGGTGAGGCTGTGCTTTTCCGGTGGCAGGGCATCCATCGCGGCGGTGGCGTGCGCGATACCGCCCGTACGGCCGCCGGACCGGGCGAGCATGAGCCCGCGGTGTAGTTCAAGGTGGGTTGCGAAGCCCGGCAGGGTGGCAGGGAGTTCGGCGAGGGCCTGGTCCTGCGCCTCGGTGGCGGCGCGCTCGTCGCCGAGGCGGGCGAGGAGCAGGGACCGGAACACGTTCAGCCGCCACCACGGCACCGCGTAGTCGGAGGTCTGCTCGTGCGAGCCGGCTGTGTCGAAGACCCGGCGCCCCTGGGTGTCGAGGGCGCGGGCGGTTGTGTGGTCGCCGCGGAGGGCGGCGGCGTGTGCTTTGCCGTAGATCGCGTTGAGCAGGCCGAGTGAGGGGCGGTCGTTGATGGCTAGGGCCTGGTCGGCGAGGACGTCGGCGACGCCGAGGGAGGCGCCCTCGTACCCGAGGGCGATGGCGGCCCGGCCGCGTACCCACACCCGCGCGGCCGGATCCTGCGACTCGTCGGCGGCGCTTGCGGCCATGCGGTACCAGCGCATGGCGGCGGCCCCGTCTGAGCCGGAGAACGTCTTGGCGTACAGGGTCATCAGCCGGGCCGCCGCCGACCACAGGCGGGGCTCGTCGAGCTGCTGCTGAATGACGACCAGCTCGCCGGCCACGCGGCGCTGAATGTCGGCTGCGCCCAATCTGGCGCGAGTGCTTCTCGTAGGAGATCAGGCCCAGCCTGCGGCCGGAAGCGAAGGTCACGACGGCGTCGTGGACCGGGCCCGTCGTCTCTGGCGCCGCCCCCTTGTACTCGTACGGGCCGTGCTCGCCCTCGACGACGGCAAGGAAGACGAACAGACTGGGCTGCTCGCCGGGCTTCTCCTGATACGGCTCGCCCGCCGTCACCTTCAGGACACCCTTGCGCGGCCAGCTCTCCGGCACGGACCCGCACTCGATCCGGGCCACCCCCTCGCGAACGATCGCGGAGCAGTACGTACGGTCGTCCTTCATCCACAGGAGCACACCGGCGTCCGGCGCATCCCGCCGGATCACCGCTACGAACTCGTCAGACGGCATCTCGTGGGACGGCAGCGAGACCATGCCCTTGCGGACCGACGCCAGCATCGGTCCGTCGGCGACCGTGGGCCGCGCCGCCCCGACCGGGATGGCAGGCCCCGACGAGGATGCCGGGTTGGGCGGCGAGGGCGACGCAGCGGGTGAGGCCTGCGCCTGCCGCGACTGCGGCGGCGCGGATCCCGACGGCGGAGCCGTCGTACACGAAGTCACGGCCAGCAGTGCCAGTCCGTACCCCGCTCCGCGCGCAAAGAGCCTGCGCCCGTGCCTGTTGAGCCCCATCCCCGTACGGGCGATCACGTTCGGGGCATCGTTCGAGGCCATCATGTGATCAGCCCCGGGCCGCTTGGACGCCCGGCGGACAGCGGAAGAGACGTGGTCAACCAGATCGCTGGGAGCTTGGGCCGAGATCGCGTCCGTCCAGAACTTCAATGTCGGTGATAGTGGTCCGGGAGGGATCCAAGCTCAGCCAGATGATGTCCATGCCATCGCGTTCGAGTTGGATCATCGAGGAACCCGACGAACCGGGCGGCGCAGTCAGCAGGTTGATGCACGTTGCTGTACAGGTGCATGGGCCGTAGTAGGGCAGGTCAGCGACTACCTCGGCTAGCGGCTCACCCTCAGCACGCAGTAGTTCACCGATCTCGGTAGCAAGTGCCGGGAGCGCATCCGCAAGTCGTGGGTACAGCCCATCTGTCACCACGGCACCGTACATGTCGCAGGCCCTGAGGAGCACCAGTGGTTAAAGATCAAGCTCAGGTGAAGGCAATGGCTGATCCGGTCGAGATTGAGAGTTTCGCAGCGTGGAGGAGTTGCAGGCATACATAGGACTCGACGCCGTAGCGCTGCCACCCCTCGGTGGCCGGCTTCTCGGCATCGGCGGCCTCGAAGACCTCTTCGGAGTGTGGATCGAGGTCTTCTGGAAGACCGAGGGCTTCAGCGAGTCGACGGGCTTCCTCCAGCAGACGCACCGAAGACCCCAGGTAGCCGCCCCGTGCCTTTTTGTCCACGATGACGTGGGCGAAGTCGACGGGGACGTAGTAGCCCTCGCAGTCCGAATGATGGACCAGATGGTCGAACGGTCCGGGAGGATCACTCGGGAGATCCTCGTAGACCTTGCCCAGGAGCGGGTCGTCAGTCGCCCGCTGGCTGCCGTCCAGCGGCTCGGGCAGGCGCCCGCCCGCTGCAAGGTGGACAGCAAGACGGCGAACGGTGTGCAGGCCCGAGTAACCCCACGCCTCGAACTCTGCGCCCTCCTCCTCGTCGAGGTCGGGCTCAGCCCATGGTCGCGCTCCCGCACGCTCCAGTAGCTCGCCGATCGCGACGAAGTCAGCGCGGACCATCTCGGTGTAGTCCTCGTCCTCGGCGTCCACGAGGACCCCGACCACTATGTTCAATCCCATGGCCCGATCTTGCCATCGGCGATCCGGCGACCACTCGTTGCCCTGCCGCCGAGGTCACGCTGCCTGGCCGTAGCCGTCGGCCTCCGGCTGACCGTCTCCGCGCAGCGGGCTGAAGTCGACATCCAGGTGCGGGTCGTACGCCTCCGGTTCAAGGCCTGACACCGCCGTTGCCGAAGCCGATCGTTTGTGAGGACCGGGGGTCAGTGCGCGCGTACGCCGTCGATGGCGATCGACAGCAGGAGGTCGGCCTCGGCCGGGCCGTCGGTCTCCTGCTCGGTGGCCAGCGCGATGGCGCCGACGAGCTTGAGCAGTGGGGCGATGGTGATCCCGGCGCGCACGGCTCCTGCCGCTTGGGCGCGCGCAAGGAGGGCGTCTCCGGCAGCGGTGATCAGGTCGTGGCAGGTTTCACCCAGCGCGGGGTCTCCGTCCCGCATCAGCGAAGACCCCAGGCCCCGGTTGGCCACGGCGTGCGCGCCGACGGCGTGGAGCCAGGTGGTCAGCGCCCGGCCCGGGTCGGGTTCGGCGAGGAGGTCGTCCGCCTTCGCGCACAGGGCCTCGACCCGTTCCTTGAAGACGGCCTCCAGGAGTGCCTGCCGGGAGGGGAAGTGGCGGTGCAGGGTGGCCGAGCCGACTCCGGCACG
>NZ_JBEZWL010000269.1:0-4328 GCF_040648015.1 Streptomyces sp. NPDC029216
CGGCACGGGTGCGGTGACGCCGTACGGGGAGCCGCCGCCGGGTGCGAAGGGCCGCGTGTCCGACGCCGGCGGCGGCGGCCCGTACGTCTCCGGGGCCGGCGGGGCTCCGGCACCGCCGGCGCCGAGAGCGGCGCTCGCGCCCCGGAGCAGTGCTTCCAGCTCGGCGCCGTCGGGCCGCACGGCCGGGTCCCGTACGAGCAGCCGTTCCAGTACGGGGCCCAGCGGGCCGGAACGCACCGGCGCCGGGATCGGGTCGTCGAGGACGGCGACGACGGTGGCGAGGCTGGTGGCCCGGCGCAGCGGGTGGGTGCCCTCGGCGGCCACGTACAGCATCATGCCGAGCGACCACAGGTCGGAGGCGGCGAGCCCCTCCTCGCCCCGGGCCCGTTCGGGCGCGATGTACTCGGGCGAGCCGATCAGCACCCCGGTGGAGGTGAGGGCGGTCGCCCCGCCCAGGGCGGCGATGCCGAAGTCGGTCAGCACCGCCGCGCCGTCGGGCCGCAGCAGCACGTTGGCCGGTTTCACGTCCCGGTGCAGCACCCCTTCGGCGTGCGCGGCCCGCAGCGCCGAGAGGATGTCGAGGCCGAGCCGCAGCACGTCGGCGACCGGCATCGGTCCGTCGGCCAGCCGGTCGTGCAGGGAGCCGCCCTTGACCAGCTCCATCACGATCCACGGGTGGCCGTCGGTGCCGGGCGCGGACTCGACGATGTGGTGGATCGTCACCACGCCGGGGTGCGCGAGGCGGGCCAGGGCCCGGGCCTCGCGCACGGCACGCTCGCGCATCTGGGCGGAGAGCCCGGGGTTGGCGGCCTCGGAGGCCGGGTCCGGCGGGCGCACTTCCTTCAGGGCGACCTCGCGGTGCAGCGCGATGTCGCGGGCGCGCCACACCGTTCCCATGCCTCCGGCGCCCAGGGGTGCGATCAGTTCGAAACGGCCGTCGACCAGCCGTCTGCCGGCCTCACTCGTGTCCATGGCCGGTCATCGTAGAGGGCGCCACCGTCAGCAGCGGCGGCGGTCCGCCGTCACGGCGCCCTGCGCGGTGGACACCGTTCGGTCGTAACAACCGCCTCCTACCGAGGACCCGTACAGCTGGTAGTGGGCGGTGGTCGTGCCAACGGCGTGCCGCTGGTCGCGCGGGACGTTCGCCGTGTACGAGGCGTCGCCCGTGTACCGGTCGTCGAGGCGGGTCCGGCCGGTCGGACGGCCGCCGCGCAGGGTGACGGTGTCGGCCCGGTCGCCGAGGGAGAGGACGGTGCGCAGCCGGTCGCCGGCGCCGAGGGTGGTCTCCCCGTCCATGGTGTAGGCGCGGGTGGTGCGGGTGGTGACGGTGCCTCGGGTGATGCTCTCCTCGTCGTTCCAGGAGGCGGTGAGGGCGTCGCGGTTCTCGCCGTCGGTCCAGCGGTGGACGGAGGTGTTGCGTACGGCCCGGGTGACGGTGGTGGTGACCCGGCCGTGGGAGGTGTCGAGGTGCCCGGCGACGGTGAGGCGGTGGCCGCCCTCGGTGTCGAGGCGGTGTTCGCCGCCGGGGGCGGCGGGGGTCCAGCGGGAGCTGCCGGTGGGGGCGTCCTCCTCGTGGCGGGTCAGGGCCCCGGTGACGACCTCTTGGCCCCGGTCCTGCCAGAGCAGCAGGTTGGCGGGGGTGCTCCAGCCGCTCTGCCCGGCCGGGACCCCGGCGACGGCCACCTCGATGCGGTGCGGGCGGCCGTCGTTGAGGAGGGCGGCGTAGGGGGTGAGGTCGTAGACGGCGGGCTGGACGTCGAAGGCGCGGGGGCCGGGGGTGACGTACCAGAGGAAGGGGTTGGACCAGCCGCCGGTCCAGACGGTCGGGAAGGGCGCGGCGAGCCCGGCGAGCTGTCCGTCGACGGAGATCCGGACCTCGCGGTAGGGGCCGCCGGCGGCCTTGCAGGAGTAGGGGGCCGCGTCGGGGACGGTCATGTACCAGTACTCCTCGCAGCCGCCGCCCGAGCCGGTGGCGTAGACCTCGGCGAGGAGCCGTTCGGTGTTGCGCGGGGTGGTGATCTCCGGGGAGGTGAGCGGGAGGACCCGGTCGGGGGCGGGGGCGGGGCCGGTGCGGCCTTCGGCGGCGTAGAAGGTGAGGGTGACTTTGACGTCGATGACCCCGGTGTAGGTGTCGTCGACGACGTTGCCGATCAGCATCTCGACGGGCTGCGGCCGGCTGAGGGTGTCGCGGTAGCGGGTGACGTCCTTCTCGACGGACCACTCGATGCCCTCGGGCGAGGGCTCGGGGGTGGAGGTGCTCAGGATCTCCACGCCGCCGACGGTGAGGTGGCCGAGGCGATCGTACTGGCGGCCCTTGACCTTGCCGTCGAGGCGCAGCACGACCTTGGCCCAGTCGGAGCGGCCGCAGCCCCCGGGCGGGGTGTAGGCGCCCCGGTAGGGGGTGAAGTCGCGGAACTGGGCCTCGGCCAGGGTGACCCGGCAGGACCGGGTGGCGGGGTGTTCGACGGGCGGGGCGGCGGTGAGGGGGTCGTGCCAGTCGGTGCCGAACTCGGCGGGCGGGGTGTCCGCGGCGCTCGCGGTGGCCGGTACGGGGCCGGGGCCGGCCGCCGCGGGTCCCGCGGCCGCGGCCAGGGTGCCCGCGGCGAGGGTGAGCGCGCCGAGCAGGCCCATGATCCTGTGTCGTCTCATGGGCCCGCAGTGAAGCGGCTCCCGGGCGGCTGCCGCCAGGGCCCGTGGTCCGGGCCTGGCGCGATCTCGCCCCCGGCTCAGCGGCCGGCGGGCAGGACGACGACGCCGTCGTCGTCCACGTACACGGTGTCGCCGGGCCGGAAGGTGACGCCGCCGATGGTGACGGGCTCGTCGACGGCGCCCGCGCCGGTCTTGCCGCTCTTGCGGGGGCAGGTGCCCAGCGCCTGGACGCCGAGGTCGAGCCCGCCGAGGGCCACGCTGTCGCGGACGGCGCCGTTGACGATGAGCCCGGCCCAGCCGGAGCGCTCGGCCGCGCCGGCGATGAGGTCGCCGACGAGGGCGGTGCGCAGCGAGCCGCCGCCGTCGATGACGAGGACGGCGCCCTCGCCGGGGGTGTGGAGGAGTTCGCGCAGCAGGGCGTTGTCCTCGTGGCAGCGGACGGTGCGCACGGGCCCGGCGAAGAGGCGGCGGCCGCCGATGGGGCGGAAGGCGGTGGTGCAGATGCCGAGGTCCTCACCGTGCTCGTCGTAGAGGTCGGCGGTGGGGACTGGGGGTACCCCCGGCGGTAGCTGGGGGAGGGTGACGCTCATGTGGCTGTGGGCTCCTCGCATCTCGTACGTCGCGCCGTGCGGGCCCCAGCGTATGCGGGGGGCTCCGAACTAGCGGAAAGCGTCCGCGTGCTCTTCCGCCCATGATCGGAACGTGCGCGCCGGCGCTCCGGTGATCTCTTCCACCGCAGATGTGATCAAGGTCGATTCGGGTCGCGTTCCGGCGCTGGCCAACAGTGCCTCGACGAGGGCGGGTGGCCTGCCGTCGGCGAGCATCTGCCGGCGTGCGACCTCTACCGGGACCCTCTCGAAGCGGGTCGGGTGGCTGATCGCTTCCCCGATCGTGTGTACCTGCTCGGCTCTGCTGAGTACCTGCGGGCCGGTCAGGACGTGCTTCATGCCCGCGTGTCCGTCATCGGTCAACGCGTGTACCGCCACGGCCGCGACATCGCGCTCGTGGACCACCGCCGTGGCGGCGATGTCGGGTCCGCGAACGACGTGCGTGGTGCGGATCTGTTCGACCCACCCGCGCGCGTTCGAGGCGATGGTGTTCGAGCGCAGGAAAGTCCACTCCATGCCGGATGTTTCGATGAGGCGCTCCATGTCGGCGTGGAGCTGGTTGATCGGGTCGGTCTGGCGTACGGCGTCTTCGTTCACACCCGACGAGGAGAGATAGACGATGCGGCGGGCGTGCTGTCCCATCGCCTTCAGTACCGCAGGGGCTCCCTCGGTCGTGAGGAACGGCCAGATCAGGAACACCGTGTCGCTCCCGGCCAGTGCCCCCTCCAACGTGTCCGGCCGGGACAGGTCCCCGCCTACGACCCTGACTCCCTCCGGCAGCCGGGCCCGTTCGGGATCACGCGCCAACGCACGCACGGCGGTACCTGTGGCCAGAAGTTGGACGACAACGTGCCGTCCGACATTGCCGGTTGCGCCGGTCACGAGAATCTCACTCATGATCAGGTAAGCCCCGGCCGTGCTCAGGCTATTCCGAGAAGTCGTACCCGCCGACCGGCACGTCCGGACTCGATACGCGCCCTAGAGCCTGTCGTCAAAGTGATCTTGGGTTGTGGATCATGGGGTGGTGATACGTCGTCATGAACTGTCCGATGCCGAGTGGGACCTCGTATG
>NZ_JBEZWL010000270.1:0-4236 GCF_040648015.1 Streptomyces sp. NPDC029216
GGCCGACGGGCCCTTCCCGGCCACGGCGGGCGGGGCCCAGGCCGGGCGCACCGCCCACGGCGCCGCAGCCGAAGACGCGACCCCGCCCCGGCCCGGCGCCGCAGGGGCCGGTCGGGGGCCGCACGGGCCCTCGTACAAGAAGGAACGGCGCTGGCGGGCTCCCGAGGCGCGCCGGAGCAACGCCCTGCACGCGGGAGCCTGGTGGCTGTGGGCCCTGGGGCTGGCGACCGCCGCCTCCCGGACCACCAATCCGCTGCTGCTCGGGCTGATCGTCGGCGTCGCCGGTTACGTGGTCGCCGCCCGCCGCACCGAGGCGCCCTGGGCGCGCTCCTACGGCGCCTTCGTCAAGCTCGGCCTGTTCGTCATCGGGCTGCGGCTGCTGTTCTCCGTGCTGCTGGGCTCCCCCATCCCCGGCGCCCACACCCTGTTCACCCTGCCCGAGGTGCCGCTGCCGGCGTGGGCGCAGGGCATCCGGTTCGGCGGCCGGGTCACCGCCGAGCAGCTGGTGTTCGCCTTCTACGACGGGGCGAAGCTGGCGACCCTGCTGGTCTGCGTCGGCGCGGCGAACGCCCTCGCCAATCCGGCGCGGCTGCTGAAGTCGCTGCCCGCCGCGCTGTACGAGGCGGGCGTGGCCGTCGTCGTCGCGATGACCTTCGCGCCGAACATGGTCGCGGACGTGGCCCGGCTGCGGACCGCGCGCCGGCTGCGCGGCCGTCCCACGGGCGGGGTGCGGGCCGTCCTCCAGATCGGGCTGCCGGTGCTGGAGGGTGCGCTGGAGCGCTCGGTGGCGGTGGCCGCGTCGATGGACGCGCGCGGGTACGGGCGTACGGCGCAGGTCCCGCCGGCGGTGCGGCACACCACCAACGCCCTCACGCTGGGCGGGCTGCTCGGCATGTGCGCGGGCACGTACGGGCTGCTCGCGGCGGAGGGGGCCGCGTACGGGCTGCCGCTGCTCGGCATCGGCGTGGTCCTGGCGCTCGCGGGGCTGCGGCTGGGCGGGCGGCGCAGCGTCCGCACCCGCTACCGGCCCGACCGGTGGGGGGTGCGCGCCTGGCTGGTCGCCGGGTCGGGGGCGGCGGTGGCGGCCCTGCTCGTCCACGCGGGGTCGGTGGATCCGGAGGGGCTGCGGCCGGGCGTGGTGCCGCTGGTCGCTCCGGGGCTGCCGTTGTGGCCCGCGGCGGCGGTCCTGCTCGGCCTGCTCCCGGCGTTCGTGGCGCCCGTTCCGTCCCCTCCCTCCACCAAGGAGCCGTCCCGTTGATCCGCTTCGACCAGGTCTCCGTGACGTACGAGGGTGCCTCGCGCCCCTCGCTGCGGAACGCGGACTTCACCCTCCCTGAGGGGGAGCTGACCCTCCTCGTCGGCCCGTCGGGGGTCGGCAAGTCGACCCTGCTGGGGGCGGTGTCCGGGCTGGTCCCGCACTTCACGGGCGGCACGCTGCGGGGCCGGGTGACGGTGGCCGGGCGTGACACCCGTACGCACCTGCCGCGCGAGCTCGCGGACGTGGTGGGGACGGTGGGGCAGGATCCGCTGGCCCATTTCGTGACGGACGTGGTGGAGGACGAGCTGGCGTACGGGATGGAGTCGCTGGGGCTGGCGCCGGCGGTGATGCGCCGGCGGGTGGAGGAGACCCTCGACCTGCTGGGCCTGAACGAACTGCGCGACCGTCCGATCGCGACGCTGTCCGGCGGGCAGCAGCAGCGGGTCGCGATCGGCTCGGTCCTCACGACGCACCCGCGCGTCCTGGTCCTGGACGAGCCCACCTCCGCGCTGGACCCGGCTGCGGCGGAGGAGGTCCTCGCCGTCCTGCAGCGGCTGGTGCACGACCTGGGCACGACGGTCCTGATGGCGGAGCACCGCCTGGAGCGGGTGGTGCAGTACGCCGACCGCGTCCTGCTGCTCCCGTCCCCGGGCGCGGCCCCGGTCCTGGGCACGCCGTCGGACATCATGGCCGTCTCCCCGGTCCACCCGCCGGTGGTCTCCCTGGGCCGCCTGGCGGGCTGGACCCCCCTCCCCCTCTCCGTCCGCGACGCCCGCCGCCAAGCCGCTCCCCTCAGGTCCCGCCTGTCCTCCGCCCCGGACCCCGGTCCTCAAACGCCGGACGGGCTGGACATTCCAGCCCCGCCGGCGTTTGAGGCGCGGGGGGCCGGGGGCGGAGCCCCCGAAACGGGGTCCGGGGCGGAGCTCCTGGGGGTCCCCCCGGCGGTAGCTGGGGGAGGAACGGTGGAAGGGCGGGGCGGGGAGCGGCTCCGCGCAGCGGCACCCAGCGCACCCGCGCCGGCAACCGCACCCCCCGGCCCCCTGACCCGGCTGGCCCGGCTCTGGCGGCGCGACCCGGCCGACGCCCCGGCCCGCACCCCCGGCCACACCCCGGCCGGAGCCGGCCCCGGCACCCCCGACGCCACCGGCACCCCCGCGGCCACCGCCACCCGCCTCGGTATGCGCCGTGCCCGCGCCGAGGTCCTCCACGACATCACCCTCACCGTCGCCCCCGGCGAGACCATCGCCCTCATGGGCCGCAACGGCGCCGGCAAGTCCACCCTCCTCGCCGCCCTCACCGGTACCCTCGCCCCCACCACCGGCCAGGTGACCGTCGGCGGCCGCACCCCCCACCGCACTCCGCCCCCCGAGATGGTCCGCCGCGTCGGCCTGGTGCCGCAGGAGCCCCGTGACCTCCTCTACGCCGACACCGTCGCCGCCGAGTGCGCCGCCGCCGACGCCGACGCGCACGCCGCGCCCGGGACCTGTCGTGCCCTGGTCAGCGCCCTGCTGCCGGACGTACCGGACGGCACCCACCCCCGGGA
This sequence comes from Streptomyces sp. NPDC029216, assembly GCF_040648015.1. Lineage (NCBI taxonomy): Bacteria > Bacillati > Actinomycetota > Actinomycetes > Kitasatosporales > Streptomycetaceae > Streptomyces > Streptomyces sp. NPDC029216. Next base: position 2,802 of record NZ_JBEZWL010000270.1, read on the forward strand.
CCTGTCCGAGGGCCAGCGCCTCACCCTCGCCCTCGCCCTAGTCCTGACCGGCCGCCCCGCCCTTCTCCTCCTGGACGAGCCCACCCGCGGCCTGGACTACGCCGCCAAGGCCCGGCTCGTCGAGACCCTGCGCGCCCTGGCCGCCGACGGCCACGCCATCGTCCTCGCCACCCACGACGTGGAGCTCGCCGCCGAGCTGGCCCACCGCGTGGTGATCCTGGCGGGCGGCGAGATCGTCGCGGACGGGCCGACCGCCGAGGTCGTGGTCTCCTCCCCCGCCTTCGCCCCGCAGGTGGCGAAGATCCTGGCCCCGGACCACTGGCTCACCGTCTCCCAGGTGGCCGCCGCGCTGGAGGCCACCCCATGACCCGCGCCGCCCCGACGCGCCCGGTCCGCATCGGCCCCCGCGCCGCCGCGGCCCTGGTCCTCGTCACCCTCATCGGCATCGCCGCCTTCGGCTGGCCCCTGCTCGCGGACCGCCAGTCCGGGCTGGCCCACTCCCAGGACGCCCCCTGGCTCTTCGCCGCCCTGCTCCCGCTCCTCGTGGCCGTCGTCGTCGCGACCATCGCCGACCAGGGGATGGACGCCAAGGCGGTGGCGATGCTGGGCGTGCTGGCCGCCGTCGGGGCGGCGCTGCGGCCGCTGGGTGCGGGTACGGCCGGCCTGGAGCCCATGTTCTTCCTGATGGTGCTCAGCGGCCGCGTCCTCGGGCCCGGCTTCGGCTTCGTCCTCGGCTCCGTCACGATGTTCGCGTCGGCCCTGCTCACGGGCGGGGTGGGGCCGTGGATGCCGTTCCAGATGCTGGCCCTGGGCTGGTTCTCGCTGGGCGCCGGGCTGCTGCCGGGGGCGACGGGGGTCCCCCCTCGTCGGATCCGGGGGCGGGCCGAGCTGGCGATGCTCGCGGCGTACGGGTTCCTGGGCTCGTTCGCGTACGGGACGGTCATGAACCTCCAGGGCTGGGTCCTGCTCCAGGGGATGGGGCAGGGGATCTCCTTCCACCCGGGCGACCCGGTGCCGGAGAACCTCACCCGTTTCCTCGCGTACTGCGTGGCGACCTCGCTGGGCTGGGACCTGGGGCGGGCGGCGCTGACCGTGGTGCTGACCTTCGCCCTCGGGGGCACGCTGCTGCGGGCGCTGCGGCGGGCGACTCGGAAAGCTGCGTTCGACGCGCCCGTTTCCTTCGATTCGGCGGCCGGAAGTGGCCCGGGACACGCACCTGACAGGGTGCAAGCCGATACATAACGTGATATCCGGGCCCGGTTGCGGTGAGGCGGCCCACAGGACCCAGGTCACATTCGGCCCGCCCTAGTAGCCGGTCCCGCACCCCCGCACACCGGCCTCCACCAGCGAGGACGGCCGCCGCGCCGGGTCGGGACCTTCCGCCCGTCCTGCGAGGGCCGCTAGTAGGAGGGGGGCGTTGCCAGGGCGCCGGCGC
>NZ_JBEZWL010000271.1:0-4233 GCF_040648015.1 Streptomyces sp. NPDC029216
CCAGCCACAGGGCGTCGGCCAGCTCCTCGGGGGACGGGTCGAGCCCGGCGGCCCGGAGCAGCCCGGCGAGCGTACGCAGCCCGGCGCCGGCGGGCCCGTCCGCGGGACCCCGGCGGTCGGCGGCGGGGTCCCGGCCCGCGTCACGAAGACCTGCGTCACGAAGCCCGGGGGCCGGCCGGCCTGCGGCGTGCGGGCCCCCGGTCTCGGAGTCCGTGTGCTCTCGGGGCACCGGCCCTCACCTCGGACGGTCGAGGCGCTGGATGAGCAGGTCCGCGAGGTCCTCGCGGCTGGGCGGGGAGGCGTAGTGGGTGAGGTAGATGGCGTTGAGCAGCTGGTCGGCGGCGACGAGTTCGGAGCGGGAGCGGCTGAGGAACTCCCGGATCAGGTCGGCCCCGAGCTGGGCGGCCTCCTCCCCGAGGTGGGCGCGGACCATGGTGGCGAGGCGCTTCTCGCCGGGCTGGCCCAGCTTGAGCTGGATGCAGCGGCGCAGCAGGGCGGCGGGGAAGTCCCGTTCGCCGTTGCTGGTCAGGATGATGAACGGGAAGGCCCGGCAGCGCACCCGCCCGTCGCGGACGGTGGCCTTGGTGCCGTCGTCGGTGAGGACGTGCACCTCGGGCTCGGAGTCGGCGACGCGTTCGAGCTCGGGCAGGGTGAACTCGCCTTCCTCCAGGACGTTCAGCAGGTCGTTCGGCAGGTCGATGTCGCTCTTGTCGAGCTCGTCGACGAGCAGGACGCGCGGCCGCGCGGTGGGCAGCAGGGCGGTGCCGAGCGGGCCGAGCCGGATGTACTTGCCGATGCCCGGCGCCCGCCCCGGCTCCCCTCCGCTCGCCGCGATCTGTACGTCCTGGAGCCGGGCGAGGGCGTCGTAGCGGTAGAGCCCCTCCTGGAGCACGGTCCGCGACACCACGGGCCAGCGCAGCACGCGGCCGAGCTTCAGCTCGTGCGCGACGGCGTGCGCGAGGGTGGACTTGCCGGTGCCGGGGTAGCCGGTCACCAGCAGCGGCCTGCGCAGGTAGAGCGCCGCGTTGATGGCGTCCAGCTCCTCCGGCTCGGGCCGGTGCAGCTCGGCGGCCTGCCGGTGGGCGCCCAGCCGGCGCGCCACGTTCCCGTCGGCGGCCGCCGCTGCCCCGCCGGGCTCGGCGACGGGTCCGCCGTCGAAGTCCCGCCAGGGCGGCGGGTCGGGCAGCGCGTCGATCCCGTCGTGGGGTTCGCCGACCCCCCGGTAGATGAGCCATTCCTCGTTCACGCCCGCTCCCTCCCGCACGGCCCGCCCCAGCACGGACCTCCCCCACCCGACCGCACCCCACACCCGCGCCCTACCCACGACACCCGGCACCGACCCGGCCCCCGCGCCCCGGCCCACTCCGAGCCCCGCTCCCCGACCACAGCCAGGCCCCGTTCCCCGGGCCGCCGCAAGCCGCGTCGGCCGGCTCCCGCCGACCCTCGGCCCGGATCCCGCGACCCGGTCCGCTCCGGCCCCCGCGCCCCGGCCCGCTCCAATCCCCGCTCCCCGACCACAGCCAGGCCCCGTTCCCCAGGCCGCCACGAGCCCTGCCCCCCGGCTCCCGCCCGAAGCGGCCGTCCGGCCCGCCCCGGGGTCCGTCGCCCGGCCGGCTCCAGTCCCCGCTGCCCGACCGCCGCCCCCGGCCCCCGGACCCCGGCCGCCCCCGGCCCCCGCTCCCGGCTGCGGCTCCGGCGTGCGACCCGGCCGGGCGGGCCGGGGCCTCGGGCGGGGCCTCAAAGATCCCCCTGGAGCGGCTCGTCCTCCGGGAGGGCGCGGGACGGGTCCTCCCAGACGAGGGCCACGCCGGCCGCCCAGTAGGCGTCGGGGTCCGCCCCGTACGCCCGCCGGCGCAGGGCCTGGAGGCGTTGCGGGAGCACCGCGCCCCGGCCGGCCTCGGCGAGCTCCTCGCGCAGCCCCCGGTGGAAGGGCGCGCACGAGGCCCCCGGGTCGGCCGGGGGGCGCCGGCACACCGCCACCCCGTAGCCGGCGTCCCGTACGGAGTGCAGCGCGCCCAGCGTCGGTTCGGCGGCCGGGTCCCGGCAGAGCACCGGCACGGTGGTGTCGGCCAGCCCCTCCAGCCATGCCGGCGAGGGGCTGCGGGGGCGGCCCCGCGAGCAGTCGGCGCGCTGGTCCAGCAGGGGCCCCGCCTGCACCCGCGCCCACCGCCCGGCGGCGGCGGGGCTCCCGGTGCCGTCCGGGTGGCGGAACACCACCGGCCGCTGCACCCCCACCGGCACCCCGCCCGAGACGGCCCACTCGTCGACCGCGAGCCCGAACAGCTCGGGCGCGACCGCCACTTCGAGCACCGCGGCCGCCTCGTGCGTGTCGCAGCGGCGGAACCCTTCGGCGAGCGGGGCCCGCAGTGCGTCGGGGAGACCCGCCAGGGTGGCCCGTACCCCGGCGGCCACGGGGGTGACCCGGCCGGGGCGGGCAGGGCCGGCCAGGACCGAGACCCGCCAGTCGTAGACGTCCTCCCAGCCGTGCGCCCAGGCCTCCAGCAGCACCGTGGGCCCGGCCGGCCGGCCCGCGGGCCGCCGGGCGCGGCCCAGCGCCGCCTGTCCGGCGGCCAGCCGCCGGCGGCGTTCCCGTTCGGCCAGGCCGCGTTCGTGCCGCTCGGCGAGCTCCCGGCGCAGCGGCCGCCACAGCCGCTCGGCGGTGGTCCGTACCCAGTCCCACAGTTCCTCGTCGGCGCCGGGTGCGGGCGGCTCGCGGTGGTCGGCGACGCTGACGCCGGTGGCGTAGCGGAGCATCGCGGCGGCCTCGCCGCCCGCGCCGGGCGGGTCGTGCAGCAGGCCGAGGCCGTCGCGCCAGCTGAGCGGGGCGGGCAGGGTGGCGTCGGGTTCCTCGCCCCGCGCCTGCTCGGCGAGCTCGCGTACGGCTTCCGAGGATCCGGGCGGGGGCAGTTCGGCGAGCAGCCCGCACAGGGTGGTGCGCTCGCCGGGGGTCAGCCGGCCGCGGCCGCCGTACGGGTCCGGGTACGGGTCCGGTTCCCCGGCGGGCAGCAGGTCGTGCACGTCGGTCCAGGTCCGGCGGCTGTCGAGGTCGCTGAGGTGCCGGTCGTAGTGGTAGAGGTCGTGGGCCTGCATGACCCGCCGGTAGAGCCCGGTCTGACCGGTCGCCGCCAGGGGCAGGGTCCGCAGCTGGGACACGGACACGGCGAGGCCGCCGCCGCCCGCGTGCCGCCGGGCCTTGACCACGCCGACGACCTCCCCGCGGGTCAGGTCCACGACCGGCCCGCCGGACATCCCGGCTTCGATCTCGTCGTCGTCGCCGAGGCGGATGGCGGCGCCGCCCGCGGCGAGGCCGCGCAGCCGGGTGGTGCGGCCGGTGATCTCGCGGATGCCGAGTTCCTCGGTGCAGCCGAAGTAGGCGGCCTCGTCGAGCCGGGGTCTGGCCCGGTCGGTCAGCCAGACGCAGGCGTGGGTGACGGGCGCCAGGACCCGGACCAGCGCGAGGTCCGGGAGGTCCCACAGGGCCCGGCGGCCGGGCCGGCGTTCCTCCAGCCGCTCGGGCAGCACGCATTCCACGCGCCCCGCGACCGTCCCGGTGGTGGTGGTGTCTCCCCCGGGGAAGAAGCTGATGCCGACCTCACGCCCCGCAAGACGCACCCCGGCACCCCCTTCACCGACGACGTGCGCACACGTCAGGACCCAGCCGGGGGCGATGAAGAAGCCGCTGCCCCAGGTGGGTCCGGTCCCAGCGCTGTCATACCCGCCCGGGGCCGCGTGGACGCGTACGGTGGCGGCCCGGACCAGGGGCTCCAGGAGCTCGAAGGCGCGCGCGGATCCGCCCGTGCGCCCGTCCGGCATCCCGAGACCCCCCTCTCCCGCCCGCCCCAGCGGGTCCGTCCACGCTAGCGCCGGGGGCGGGACATCGGCAGGTGTCGCCCGGGAGCCGGATTATCCTGGCGGGAAACACCCCATCTTCGACACGGCACGGAGCCCGACTTGTACTTCACCGATCGCGGCATCGAGGAGCTGGAGAAGCGGCGCGGCGAGGAGGAGGTCACCTTCGAGTGGCTCGCCGAGCAGCTCCGCACCTTCGTGGACCTCAACCCCGACTTCGAGGTCCCGGTCGAACGCCTGGCGACCTGGCTGGCCCGCCTGGACGACGACGAGGACGAGGACGAGTAGCCCGTCCGGCGGGCGCGGGGACCTGCGCCCACGCCGTGCGGCGCGTACGACCGAGGGGCGGCCCCCCCCGGCGGGGGGGCCCCCCCGGGGTGTGGC
>NZ_JBEZWL010000272.1:0-4232 GCF_040648015.1 Streptomyces sp. NPDC029216
GCCTTGGGCCGGGCGGCCCGGTGGGCGGCGGCGTCGTAGCCGCCCGCGTGCTCCCGGGCGGCGCGGTCCGCCGCGTCGAAGCCGGCCGGGGAGCCGGGCTGCGGGACCCCGTCGACGAGGTGGGCGAGGGAGCCCGAGTACAGCGCGGCCAGGGCGGCGCGCAGCCGGGGCGCGATCCGGGCGGGCAGCTGCCGGACGGCCTCCTCGGGAGCGAGCCAGTGGGCCTCGGTGACCTCGCCGTCGGGGAAGGACAGCGCCCCGGCCCGCTCGGCGGAGAGCGGTCCGACGAGGTACACGTGCACCACGAGCGAGCGCCCGAGCGTGCCGGGCGCGCAGGAGTCCACGGCCAGCAGCCGGCCGACCGGCACGGCCAGGTCCAGCTCCTCCACCAGCTCCCGCGCGAGCCCTTCCTCCGGCGTCTCGGTGTCCTCCACCGTCCCGCCGGGCAGTTCGAGGCCGTCCTTGTAGGAAGGCGTCAGTACGAGGACCCGCCCGCCCGGGTCCAGGACGATCCCGGTCGCGGCGACGAGCGGGGACGGCTGGGCGGCGTAATAGGCGCGCAGGGCCTCGGGCGACGGGCGCACGGGCGACGGCTGCGCCTGCTGCTCGCGCGTCGGACGGTCGGGCACGATGGCGGCTCCAGCGGGTCGGCCGGCGGGCCGGACCGCCCGCCGGCCCGGCGGACGGGCGTACCGGAATCCCTACCACGCCGAGCCCCCACCCCCACCCGTCGCGGCCGCACCATCAACCCCCCGACTCCGCCCGCGCGTCTCCGGGCACCCCCGGCCCCGGCACCCCCGGTTCAGGCCCCGGCCAGCAGCATGCCGCCCATCGTGACCATCGTCGCGGCCACCAGACCGTCCAGGACCCGCCACGCGCCCGGCTTCGCGAGGAGGCCGCTGAGCAGGCGGGCCCCGTAGCCGAGGGTGGAGAACCAGGTCAGGCTGGCCAGTACGGCCCCGATTCCGAAGGCCCAGCGCAGGTCGCCCCGGTCGGCGGCCAGTGAACCCACCAGCAGGACCGTGTCCAGGTAGACGTGCGGGTTGAGCCAGGTCATGGCCAGGCAGGTCAGCACGGCCGCCCGAGCAGAACCGGTGGCCGCGCCCTCGGTGCTGAGGGCCGCGCCCGGAGCGGGCCGCAGCACCCGGCGCGCGGCGAGGATCCCGTAACAGACGAGGAAGCCGCCCCCGGCGAGGGCGACGGCCGTCAGCGCGGCCGGCCAGGCCGTGACGAACGCGCCGACCCCGGCCACGCCCAGGGCGATGAGGACCGCGTCGGAGAGGGCGCAGATGGCGACCACCCACAGGACGGCGTGCCGGCGCGCGCCCTGCCGGAGCACGAAGGCGTTCTGCGCGCCGATGGCGACGATGAGGGACAGGCCGGTGCCGAAGCCCGCCAGGAGCGCTGTGGTGATGCCGTTGTTCATGCCCTCGACCCTAGGCAGCGCGCGGTGCTCAGTACAGCTAAAGATTTTTACGTACCATTAGTGCTCGTGATGGACGAGCTTCCCCTGGAACAGGTGCGGACCCTCCTCGCCGTCGTCGACGAGGGCACCTTCGACGCCGCCGCGGCCGCCCTGCACGTGACGCCCTCCGCCGTGAGCCAGCGCGTGAAGGCCCTGGAGCAGCGGACCGGCCGGGTCCTGCTGATGCGCACCAAGCCCGTACGGCCCACGGAGTCCGGCGAGGTGGTGCTGCGCTTCGCCCGGCAGCTGGCCCGGCTGGAGCGGGACGCCCGGGCCGGGCTGGGGATGGGGACGGCCGACGGACAGGGGCCGGTGCGGCTGCCGATGGCGGTCAACGCGGACTCGCTGGCCACCTGGTTCCTGCCCGTACTGAGCCGGGTCCCGCAGGATCCGCCCGTCTGCTTCGAGCTGTACCGCGAGGACGAGTCCCACACCACCGCGCTGCTGCGCGAAGGCCAGGTGATGGCGGCCGTCACCTCCTCGCCGGACCCGGTGGCGGGGTGCACCGTACGGGCGCTCGGGCTGGCGCGCTACCTGCCGGTGGCGAGCCCCGGCTTCGCCGCCCGCCACTTCACCGGGGACCTGGCGGCGGACCTGCGGGAGGCGCCGACGATCGTCTTCGACCGCCGCGACGACCTCCAGGACGCCTTCGTCCGCACGCTGACCGGGGACGGTACGGGCGCCTCGGCCGCCCGCCACCAGGTGCCCACCTCCGAGGGGTTCCGCGACGCGGTGGCCGCCGGGCTCGGCTGGGGGCTGGTGCCCGAACCGCAGGCGCAGCCCCTGCTGCGCGCCGGGGCGCTCGTACGGCTCGCGCCGGGGCGGACGCTCGACGTACCGCTGTACTGGCAGCAGTGGAAGCTGGACTCGCCCGCGCTCGCGGTGGTCGCCCGGCTGGTCGCCGAGACGGCGCGCGAGGCGCTCCTGCCGCCGGGGAAGCCCGGATCCGGCGGGCCCGCCGCGGGGGACCGCTCGCGCTGACCGGCCGACGGCCCCGGGATGAGGCCGGGCCGGGGCCGTCGTCTACTGGAGGGGACGGGCGTACGCCGACCGACTGCCGGGGAGCACCGGGATGAGGAAGATCACCGCAGAGCTGTTCATATCGCTCGACGGAGTCGTGGAGGCGCCCGACCAGTGGCACTTCCCCTACTTCAACGACGAGATGGGCGCGGCCGTCGACGCGGTCATCGGCGCCGCCGACACCCTCCTGCTCGGCCGCAGGACCTACGACAGCTTCGCCGGGGCCTGGCCGGAACGGGAGGCCGCCGGCGGTGAGGACGCCGCCTTCGCCAAGCGGCTCGGCGACGTACGGAAGATCGTCGTGTCACACGGCACGCCGGACCTGGGCTGGCGCAACGCCGAGCTGCTCCGCGGCGACCTCCTCGAAGGGGTCAGGGCGCTGAAGGGCGAACCGGACGACGGGCCCGTCGCGATCAGCGGCTCCGTCTCCGTCGTCCGCCGGCTGCTGGCGGCGGGCGAACTGGACCTGCTCCACCTGCTGGTGCACCCCCTGGCCGTCGGCCGCGGCATGCGGCTGTTCGAGGAGGGCGTGCCCCCGATCCCGCTGCGGCTGGTCTCCGGCGAGACCTTCGAGACGGGTGTGCTCAACCTCTTCTACGCCCCCGCCGCGCCGCCCGGCAGCGCCACCTACGAGGACGCCAAGTCCCACCTGCCGCAGTCGGACGGGGGCTGACGACGGCCGGCGCCGGCTGGACCGGTGGCGCCGACCGGGTGAACCCCTGACGTGATCATGCCTCTACGCTTGGGCCCCGGCAGGCCGTCGGAGGACGGCCGGTGAGGGAACGGAGCGTGTGGTGCCGGTGCCATCGGAGCAGGCGAACGACGGAGACCTGATCGGCAGGGTGCTCGGGGGGCGCTACCGGGTGACCGCGGTGGTCGGCCGTGGCGGCATGGGCGTCGTGGCCCGGGCGGTCGACGAGCTCCTCGGCCGGGAGGTCGCCGTCAAGCTGCTGCGGGCCTACACCGACGCCAGCCCCGCCGAACTCGCCGACCTGCGGACCCGGATGCAGCGCGAGGCGCAGGCCGCCGCGCGCATCCGGCACGCCGGGGTGGTCACCGTGCACGACGTGACGGAGGAACAGGGGCTCCCCGTCATCGTGATGGAACTCGTCGACGGGCCCTCGCTCGACGCGGTCGTCGAGCGGCAGGGCGCGCTCGACCCGCACGAGGCCGCCGCGATCGGCGCGAAGCTGATGGACGCCCTCGACGCCGCCCACCGGGCCGGCATCCTGCACCGGGACGTCAAGCCGGGCAACGTACTGCTGGAGCGGGGCGGCCGGGTCGTCCTCACCGACTTCGGCATCGCCAGCATGCAGGCCCCCGACGACGAGGAACTGGCGAAGCTGACCCGCAGCGGCGAGATCATCGGCTCGCTCGACTACCTGCCGCCGGAGCGCGCCCAGGGCCGGGAGCCGGGTCCCGCCTCGGACATCTGGTCGCTCGGGATGACCCTGTACGCGGCGGTGGAGGGCGTCTCGCCGTTCCGGCGCACCTCGGTGTGGTCGACGCTGTCCGCGATCGTCGCCGAACCGCTGCCGGCCCCGCGGCGGGCGGGCCCGCTCGGGCCGGTGCTGCAGGCACTGATGGCGAAGGAACCGGAGGCCCGTCCGAGCGCGGACCAGGCACGGGCGATGCTGGAGGCGGTGGCGGCCGGCGCGGGTACCGCCGGGGCTGCCGGGGCCGCTGGGGCGGTCGCCGGTGCCGGGGCTGCGGGGGCGCCCGGGGCCGGGGCTGCCGGGGTGCCCGG
>NZ_JBEZWL010000273.1:0-4202 GCF_040648015.1 Streptomyces sp. NPDC029216
TCGCGTGTGCGGGCCCGGGTGCGGCCGGGCTCAGGCCGCCGGGGCGGTCGCGGCCGAGGGCTCGGCGGGCCGCGCGCCGTGGGTGAGGCGGCCGTCCGCCATGGTCGCCGTACGGTCCATCCGCTCCAGGTGGGCGTGGTCGTGCGTGACCAGCACGGTGGCGGTGGAGCGCTCGCGGGTGAGGGTGACCAGCAGGTCGAGGACGGCGGCGCCGCGCTCGTGGTCGAGGGCGCTGGTGGGCTCGTCGACCAGCAGCACGGAGGGCTCGTTCATCAGGGCGCGGGCGATGTTCACCCGCTGGCGCTGCCCGCCGGAGAGCTGGTGGGGGCGCTTGTCGGCCTTGTCGGCCAGGCCCACCGCGTCCAGCAGCTCCAGCGCCCGGCGGCGCAGCTGCCGCGAGGGGCGGCCGGAGAGGTGGGCCATCACCTGGAGCTGTTCGGCGGCGGTCAGCGAGGCCAGCAGGTTCGGCTGCTGGAAGACGATGCCGATCTCCTCGCGGCGCAGGGCCGCCTTCTCGGCGGCGCCCAGCCGCGCGGTGTCCCGGCCCCCGACGAGGACCCGGCCGGAGTCCGGGGTGACCAGGGTGGCCGCGACGGCCAGCAGGCTGGACTTCCCGGAACCGGAGGGCCCCACGACCGCGGTCAGGGTGCCGGCGGGCACCTCCAGCTCCACCGCGTCGAGGGCGGTCAGCCGGCCGTCGCCGTCGGGGTAGGTGAGGGTGACGTCGTGGACGAGGAGGGTCATCGGGCGCTCCCGAGGGCGGTCAGCGGGTCGACGGCGGTGATCCGCCGGATGGACAGGGCCGCGCCCAGCGCACCGAGCACGATCATGATCGCGGCGGGGACCAGCACGGTGGCGCCGTCGAGCACGAAGGGCACGTCGCCGCCGCTGATCAGGGCCCCGATCCCGGACGCGAGGACGGTCCCGGCGCCGGTGCCGATCGCCAGCATCACGACGGCCTGGCCGAGGGCGTCCTTGAGGAGGTACGGGGTGGAGGCGCCCAGCGCCTTCAGCACCGCGATGTCACCGCTGCGCTGGATGGTCCACACGGTGAAGAAGGCGCCTATGACCAGCGCGGAGATGGCGAAGAGGAAGCCGCGCATCAGCTGGAGCGAGCCGTTCTCGGCCTGGTAGGACCCTATGGCCCCCAGGGCCTCGTCGACGGTCTGGCTGCGGGTGCCGGCCGCCTGGTCCCCGGCGGTCCAGTCCACGTCCCCGGAGCCGTCGAGGGCGAGGACGGTGGCGGAGGTCTCCTGGGAGGTGCCGGGGTTGCCGACGCGCTGCCAGTCGTCCAGGTCCATCCAGACGACCGGGGTGTGGCTGTAGGCGGCGGTGCCCGAGACCGCGGCGACCGTCAGCTCCAGGGGGCCCACCTTGACCCTGCCGCCGGCGGTGAGACCGCCGAGCTCCTTGGCGGCCTTCTCGGTGAGGACGACCCGGCCCCGGCCCGTCCCGGCGGGGGCGAGGCGGCCGCCCGGCTCGACGCCGAACACGGAGACGGCCGCGGTGCGCTCACCGGCGAGGGCGTTGGTGGTGCGGATGCCGAGGGGCGCGGCGGCCTTGATGCCGGGGCGCCCGCGCCAGGTGCGCCAGGCGCTCTCGGGCAGCTGGGAGCCGGTGAAGGAAACCTTCTGGTCCCCTGGCGGGACGGCGAAGGCCAGCCGCGAGGCGGGCAGCCCGGTGACGGCCGAGATGTTCTCCCGGGCCAGGCCGGACGTGAGCCCGGACAGCAGGCCGACCAGCAGCGTGATCAGCAGGACGACCGAACCCATGAGGGCGAAGCGGCCCTTGGCGAACCGTAGATCTCTCCATGCGACGAACATGTCCCCCACCTTCGTCCTCCGCCCGGCCCCCGGGCATCGCGCCACGGGAGGGATCCTGGTATCGAAGGAGGCACTCCGACATCAAACTTTTGATTGACCGGGGCCCGTCGGGGCCCGCTTACGCTGGTCGGACGATGTCTGCCGCCCCGCCCTCCCGCTCCCTGACCCCCGTCACCCGCGTCCTGCGGCTGTGCCTGCACGCGCTGTTCGCCGGGCTGCTGGCCCTGGCCGCAGGCCGGGCCGTCGCCGACTCCGCGCCCCGGGCCGGGTGGGTCGTCGCCGTCTGCGCCCTGCTGGCCGCCGGGTACGCGGCCGGGGTACGGGCCCCTGCGGTCGCCCGGTCGGCGCGCGCGGCCGGGGCGTGGCTGGCGGGGATGGGCGCGGTGTGGGCCGCGCTGCTCGTCCTCTCCCCCGACGGGCTGTGGCTGGCCTTCCCGCTGTACTTCCTGGAGCTGCACCTGCTGCGGCTGCGCTGGGCGCTGGCGGCGGTCGCGGTGACGGCCTGCGCGGCGATCGGCGGGTTCGTGGCGCACAGCGGCTCCGTGAACCCGGGGGCCTTCCTCGGGCCGCTGATCGGCGGGGCGGTGGCCGTGGCCACCGTACTGGGCTACCAGGCGCTGTACCGGGAGAGCGAGCGGCGGCGCGAGCTGATCGAGGAGCTGATCGCCACCCGCGCGGAGCTGGCCGCGGCCGAGCGGGGCGCGGGGATCCTCGCGGAGCGCGAGCGCCTGGCCCGGGAGATCCACGACACCCTGGCGCAGGGGCTGTCCTCGATCCAGCTGCTGCTGCGTGCCGCCGAGCGGACGCTGCCCGACGGGGCGCCGGCCGTCGAACACATCGCCCGGGCCCGGGAGGCCGCGCAGGAGAACCTCGCCGAGGCGCGCCGGTTCGTCCGGGCCCTGACACCGCCGGACCTGGAGCACGGTTCGCTGGCGGCGGCCCTGGAGCGGCTGTGCTCGGGGGTGCCGGGCCCGCGGGTGCGCTTCTCGGTCAGCGGCGCCCCGCGCGAGCTGCCCACCCCGTACGAGGTGGCGCTGCTGCGGATCGCACAGTCGGCGCTGGCCAACGTGGTACGGCACGCCCGGGCCGGCCGGGCGGAGATCACCCTGACCTTCATGGACACCTCGGTCACCCTGGACGTCGTCGACGACGGCCGGGGCTTCGACCCCGCCTCGGCCCCGTCCGGGGAGGGCGGCTTCGGCCTGCCCGCGATGCGGGCGCGGGCCGAGTCGCTGGGCGGGCTGTTCACCGTGGAGTCCGACCCGGGCCAGGGCACCGCCGTGGCCGTCACCCTGCCGCTGCCCCTGGAGGCCTGACGATGACCATCCGGCTGCTGCTCGCCGACGACCACCCGGTGGTCCGGGCCGGGCTGCGCGCGGTCCTGGACACCGAGCCGGACTTCGCGGTGGTCGCGGAGGCGGCGACGGCGGAGCGGGCCGTGGAGCTCGCGGCGTCCGAGCCGGTGGACGTGGTGCTGATGGACCTGCAGTTCGGGGCGGGGATGCACGGCTCGGCGGCCACGGCGGCGATCACCGCCCGGCCGGGCGCGCCCCGCGTCCTGGTCCTGACCACGTACGACACGGACGCGGACATCCTGGCGGCGGTGGAGGCGGGCGCCTCGGGGTACCTGCTCAAGGACGCCCCGCCGGAGGAGCTGGCGGCGGCGGTGCGCACGGCCGCGGCCGGCCAGTCGGCGCTGGCCCCTGCGGTGGCGCTGCGGCTGATGGACCGGATGCGGACCCCGGCGGAGTCGCTGACGAAGCGGGAGCTGGAGGTGCTCCAGCTGGTCGCGGACGGCCTGTCGAACCAGCAGATCTCCAAGCGGCTCTTCCTCAGCCAGGCCACGGTCAAGTCGCACCTGGTGCACGTGTACGCGAAGCTCGGCGTCGACTCCCGTACGGCGGCGGTGGCGGCGGCCGCCACCCGTCGGCTGATCCGTACGCCCTGAATATCGCTTTTGCCGCGGCGCGGTGATCATTAAGGTCTGGACCATGAACTCCTTACTGACACGTGCAGCGGCTTCGGCCGCGCTGACCGTTTCCCTCCTCCTGGGCTCCGCCGCCGCGGCCTCCGCGGCCACCACCGAGCCCGAACTCACCGGGCTGAGCTGCGGCTACGACAACCGCACCCCGCCGCCCTCCGTAGCGGTCGGCAGCACGGGCCGCACGGTGCTGGAGGCGCGCTGCCTGCTGAACTTCTGGACGGGGCTGCGGGCGACCGAGGAGGAGCCCGAGGGCGTCTTCGGGCCGGACGCCGCGTCGGCCACCCGGTCCTTCCAGGACCGGCGGGGACTCCCCGTGACCGGCGTGGTCGACGCCGGGACCTGGGCCGAGCTCCGGCACAGCTGATCCGTCGCATGAGCGGCGCCGCCCGGCCGGG
>NZ_JBEZWL010000274.1:0-4146 GCF_040648015.1 Streptomyces sp. NPDC029216
CCGCGCGCAGCCGACGGGCGTGGGCGCGCAGGGCGGCGCAGTGGCCGCGCAGGCCGTCGGCCGAGGCGGACGCTTCGGGGCGCGGCGGACGGACGTCGCTCACGGGTTCCTCCGGGGGGACGTGCGGCTCTCTTCGTCGAGGGGCAGCAGCCGGCTGTCCGTCACCCTTCCGTCGACGGGCGCGGGCCCGTCCGGGCCGGGCAGGAAGACCACCCGGGTACGGGAGCCGGTGGAGATCGGGACGTCGGCCGGTTGGCCGGCGGCGTAGACGTACGTGACCGCGTACACGGCGGTGAAGTCCCGGTCCCGGGCCAGGTCCATGGCGGTGACGGCACCCAGCCGGTGCCCGACCAGCGCGAGTTCGGCGCCGGAGGGGATCAGCGCACGCAGCGCCCTGGTCACGGCCGGGGCGTACGCGGCCTCCCGGTCGGGCAGTTGGACGACGTGGCGCAGCACCCCGTCCGGGCCTTTCACCTGCTGGACGAGCAGGGCCCCGGACGGGCCGAGCAGGCCGGTGTTGCGGACGTAGCCGGCGAGGGTGCCGGTGGTGTCGAGCGCCTCCGGCAGACCCGCCCCGGGGGTGCCGGGCCCGTCGTCCCGGCCGCCGCCGCCCGGCCCGCGCGCGCAGAAGGCCCGCAGGGCGGCGCCGAGGCCCAGCAGCGGTTCCGCGGTCACGGCCCGGCCGGTGGCGACCTGCCAGCCCGCGTGGTCGTTGAAGGGGTTCTCGTCGGTGAGCGCGTGCCAGGCCAGGATGTCCGCGAAGGCCGGGGCGAGCAGGGTGAAGGCCCGCCCGGCGCCCCGCTCGCGCACGATCGTCCGGAAGGCGCGGGCCGCGTCGGCCTGCCGGCCCCGGTCCACGGCCCGCAGGACGGCGGCGCAGTCGGGGTCCGCGAGGAGTTCGGGGCGGCCCACGCTGGCCACCCGGATCCGGGCCTTGAGTCCGCAGACGGCGGCGCTGACGGCGAGGCTCTCCCGCCCGGCGAGGATCCCGGCGAGCCACCCGGCCCGCGCCACCCCCCGCCCGCGCGGGGCCCAGCCGAGGCCGGCCGGATCGGTGAGGGTGCGCAGCAGGGTCCGCCAGGCGCGGCGCCGGCGGCTGCTGCGGGCCACGAGGGCCCCGGCGGGCAGGCGGGCGCCGAACGCGAGCCCGGAGGCGTACCGGGCGGCTTCGCCCACGGCGTCGGCGGCCTCGGCCAGTTCCCGGCACAGGGCGTCGAGCGCGTCGACGTCCGGGTCGGTGGCCGGCGCGGTCACGGCGTCGGACATGGGCTCCTCGCGGGGGCTGCGTCGGGGGCTTCGGGCGGCTGACGGGATCACCGTACGACGGGCCCGCGAGCGGCGCGATCCGACTGCGCCAGGCCCTGCCGCCGCCCTCCCGCCGTCGCCCGGAGGCGGCCCCGCGGACGGGACTTTGACGACAGACCCTAGGGGAGTACGCCCGTTGAGCCGAGGGGTACGGGGGCGAACACGGCCTCGCGGAAAGCGGTGCGCAGGCGGGCGCCGGGGGCGCGGGCGGGGCCCGGGAGCAGGACGGCCCAGCGGTCGTGGCGCGGGGAGATCCAGAGGGCGGGGCCGGGGCCGGACGGGGGGTGGTGGGCCCACACCCCGGCGGGCGCGGGATGCCAGAGCAGGCCGCGGGAGGGGGTCAGCTCGCCGGTGCGGATGCGCAGCGACTCGGCGGTCCAGGCCCGGGGGACGGGGTGGTCGCAGGGGGACAGCAGGTGGCGCAGGAAGCGGGCGAGGTCGGCCAGGGTGGTGTGCAGGGCGCCCTCGGCGAGGCGGGTGCGGGTCATGCCGAGGGGCTGCCAGATGCGGGTCGCGGCGCATACGCCGAGCGGGGCGCCGCCGAGGCGTTCGGCGAGGCGGGTGAGGGCGGCGAGGGCGGCCGGGCCGTCGGCGCGGGTGAGCAGCTGGTGGGTGGTGGCGGCGGTTGCCCCGGCTGCGTCGGGCGGGCCGGCCGTGGGCGGTTCCCCGTAGGCGGTGAGCGGGGTGTGCAGGGTCAGTTCCCCCTGGGCCACGAGGGTGCCGAGGACGGGCCAGAGCGCGAGGGCGGCCGTCAGGGCTCCGGCCTCGACCGGGGTGTCCCAGTCGCCCGGAGGGCCCGGGCGGGCGGCGTGGACGGCGTCCGCCGAGCCCACCGCCCAGACCGCGTCCGGGTCGGCGGTGCGCATGAGGGCCTCGATCTGCGGCGTCATGCCCGGCACGCTACGTCGGCCCGCCGGGCGGGTCGCGGAGAAGTCGCGGACGCGTTGCCGCCCGCCACCCGAATGCCGGGGGGCAGCGGTCGCACCGCGTGGGGGCTACTGCCTGTCGGGGCGGCCACTACGGGCCGACCGAGACGGTCCCCGACGCCGCGCCCTGGCGGCTCACCGTGAACGGCGTGCTCCAGCCGGGTGGCTGGACCCGTGTGACCCCTGTGGGCCGGGCCGCCCACTGGACCTTCCGGGGCGGGCGGGTCAGCCTGGGGGGATGAGCGCGATACCCGGCGAACCCGTGCCCGACCCCGGTACGCAACCGGCACACCGGACCCCGCCCGGGCCCGGGCCGGAGGCGGAGCCGGGGGTCGTCCTGCGGTCCGCGCGGGGGCGGTGGGTGCTGCTGGCCACCGTGCTGGGTTCCGCGATGGCCCTGCTGGACTCGACCGTGGTCAACGTCGCCCTCCCCCGCATCGGGCGCGACCTCGGCGCCGACCTGGCCGTGCTCCAGTGGACCGTCAACGCCTACCTGCTGACCCTCGCCGGGCTGATCCTGGTCGGCGGGGCGCTCGGCGACCGGTTCGGGCGGCGCCGGATCTTCGTCCTCGGCGTGGTCTGGTTCGCCGCGGGCTCCCTGCTGTGCGGGGTCGCCCCGAACGCCGGGGTGCTGATCGCCGCCCGGGCCCTCCAGGGCATCGGCGGGGCCCTGCTGACCCCCGGCTCGCTCGCGTTGATCCAGGGCTCGATTCGGGCCGGCGACCGGGCCCGGGCGGTGGGCCTGTGGTCGGCGTTCGGCGGTGTCGGCGCGGCCGTGGGGCCGTTCGTCGGGGGCTGGCTGGTGGACGGGCCGGGCTGGCGGTGGGTGTTCCTGCTGAACGTGCCGGTGGCCGCGCTGTGCGTGCCGGTGGCGCTGAGACACGTACCGGAATCGCGGGATCCGCAGGCCGGCGGGCGGTTCGACGTGGCCGGTGCGGTCCTCGGGGCGGCGGCCCTGGCCCTGCTCACGTACGCGCTGATCGAGGCCCGCTCCGGGACCGCGGCCGTCGTCGGGGCCGGGGTGGGCGGGGTGCTGCTGGCGGCCGCGTTCGTGTACGTGGAGCGGCGGCGGCCGGATCCGATGGTGCCGCCGGACGTCTTCGCCTCCCGCCAGTTCACCGCCGTCAACCTGGTCACCCTGTGCGTGTACGCGGCCCTGGGCGGTTTCTTCTTCCTCGTCGTGCTCCAGCTCCAGGTGGTGTCCGGGTACTCGGCCCTGGCCGCCGGGGCCGCACTGCTGCCGACCACCGTCCTGATGCTGCTGCTGTCGGCCCGCGCGGGGGCGCTGGGTGAACGGATCGGGCCGCGGATCCCGCTCACGGTGGGGCCGCTGGTCTGTGCGGCCGGGATGCTGCTTGCGCTGCGCGTGGGGCCGCAGGCCTCGTACGTACGGGACGTGCTGCCGGCCATGGCGGTGCTCGGCGCCGGCCTGGCCACGCTCGTGGCCCCGCTGACCGCGACCGTGCTGGCCGCACTGGACCCGGGGCGGGCGGGGCTGGCCAGCGGCATCAACAACGCGGCCGCCCGCGCCGCCGGGCTGCTCGCGGTGGCGGCGCTGCCGCTGCTGGCGGGGATGGGCCCGGACGCCTATCGGTCGGCCGGCGCCTTCGACGCGGCCTTCGGGCGGGCCGTGGCCTGGTGCGCGGGCCTGATGGCGGCCGGCGCGGCCCTGGCGTGGGCGACCGTGCGCTCTCCCGCGCCCGGGGCCTGCCATCCGCAGTGCCGGACGGCCTGCGCGGTCGGCGCCCCGCCGCTGGAGAACCCGCACGAGCGGGAGGGCCCGCCGGAGCCCGCTGTCTGAGCGGCCCGGAGGCCTTCGGTGTGCTGGAGCGCGGCGGCGGACCTCGCGGCGGGCTCGGCCGTGGCGGCCGTCGGGGTGGTGTGCGTGGCGCGGGTGCGGCGGGCCCCCCGGGAC
>NZ_JBEZWL010000275.1:0-4116 GCF_040648015.1 Streptomyces sp. NPDC029216
AGGGGGGACCCTGTGGGAGAGTAGGACGCCGCCGAACAATCATTGTGGGAAAGCCCCGCACCTTCTGGTGCGGGGCTTTTCTGCGTTTACGGCCAGATACGGCCCTGCCGCTTCACCAGTCGGCGGGGTAGCTCTTCAGGCTGCTCGTATCGAGCGTCCAGCGGCCGGCCGTCACCGTGTCGCCGAAAGCGTAGGGGACCTTCTTGCGGTAGCGGACGCCGTCGGGTCCTTCCGAAGGGTCGCTGTGCACCGTCACGGACTTCTTTTCCTTGCGGGGGTCCACGACGACGTACAGCGGGATCCCCATCCTCGGGTAGTCGTGCAGCTTGTCGCGGATGTCGGTGAGGGAATTCGTGCGGGAGACGACTTCCACCACCATCAGCACGTCACGTGAGTTGACGGCCTTCGCCGTGTCATCGGTGTCCTCGGCCGAGCCCGTGCGGAGCTGTTGGGTTCATCATCGTGAGGAAGATCTGACCGTCGGTGGTCTGAACCTTCCACTGATCTTCGTGGTGCTCAGCCAGCTCCGCGAGCTGCTCCGCGAAGTCGTGCATGCGGCGCATCTGCTCGGGGGTGAAGTCGGCCATGTGCCCTCCTGGTGGGTGCCGTTTCAGCGTATCCAGTCGGCACCCCCTAGAGCCGGCCCGCCGCTTTCAGGGCCAGGTAGGTGTCCGCGAGGGTGGGGGCCAGGGTGTCCGGGGTGGCGTCTACGACGTGGACGCCGTGGCGGGAGAGCTGGTCTGCCGTGCGACGGCGCTGGGACTGGGTCTGGGTGGCCGCGGCCGCCTCGTAGACCGCGTCCACCGAGCCCCGGGAGGCGGCCATCGACGCGATGTGCGGGTCGGCCACCGAGGCCAGGATCACCGTGTGGCGCTGGGTGAGGCGGGGGAGGAGGGGGAGCAGGCCCTCTTCGACGGGGGCCGTGTCCAGGCTCGTCAGCAGGACCACCAGGGAGCGGCGCGGGGCGCTGCGGAGGATGGTGGAGACCAGGGTGCGGGAGTCCGTCTCGACGAGTTCCGGTTCGAGGCCGGCCATCGTGTTCACGAAGGCCGGCAGGACGTCCGCGGCCGCGCGGCCCTGGACCAGGGCCCGGGTGCGGCGGTCGTGGGCCAGGAGGTCCACGCGGTCGCCGGCGCGGGTGGCGAGGGCCGCGAGGAGCAGGGCCGCGTCCATGGCGGAGTCCAGGCGGGGGGCGTCGCCGACGCGGCCGGCGGAGGTGCGGCCCGTGTCGAGGCAGATCAGGATGTGCCGGTCGCGTTCCGGGCGCCAGGTGCGGACGGCGACCTTGTGCTGCCGGGCGGTGGCACGCCAGTCGATGGAGCGGGTGTCGTCGCCGGGGACGTAGTCGCGCAGGCTGTCGAACTCGGTTCCCTCACCGCGCGTCAGGACGCTGGTGCGGCCGTCCAGTTCGCGCAGGCGCGCGAGGCGGGACGGGAGGTGCTTGCGGCTGGTGAAGGGCGGCAGGACGCGGACCGTCCAGGGGACGGTGTGCGAGCCCTGGCGGGCGAGGAGGCCCAGGGGCCCGTACGAGCGGATGGTGACGCGGGCCGCCTGGCGGTCGCCGCGCCGGGTGGGGCGCAGGCGGGTGGTGAGGCGGCGGCGTTCCCCGGCCGGGACGGGGACCTCGTGGCGGGAGGCGGCCGTTTCGGTGCCGGCCGTCCAGCTGCTGGGGGGCCAGGCGTCGCGGACGCGGGCGCGCAGGCGGCGGGTCCCGGGGTTGGTGAGGGTGAGGTGGACGTCGGCGGTCTCGCCGAGGCGGACCGAGGTGTCGCCCGAGCGGGTGAGCCGCAGGGTGCGGACGGGGGCCGCGAGGGCGTAGTCGACGGCGCAGGCCAGGCCGATGGTGCCGTTGACGGCGAGGAGGCCCGTCCAGCTCGGTTCGAGGAGGCCGACGGGCAGGCTGCCGAGGGCCGCCAGGAGGGCGGCGCGTCCGGTGAGGGCCATCAGCGGGGGACGGGGACGTGGGTGAGGATCGCCGAGATGACGGAGTCGGCGGTGACGCCTTCCATCTCGGCCTCCGGGCGGAGCTGGACGCGGTGGCGCAGGGTCGGCAGGGCGAGGGCCTTCACGTCGTCGGGGGTGACGTAGTCGCGGCCGGTGAGCCAGGCCCAGGCGCGGGAGGTGGCCAGCAGGGCGGTCGCGCCGCGCGGGGAGACGCCCAGGGTCAGGGACGGCGATTCGCGGGTGGCGCGGCAGATGTCGACGACGTAGCCGGTGATCTCGGGGGAGACGGCGACGTGGGTGACCGCCTCGCGGGCCGCTTCGAGTTCCTTCGGCCCGGCGACCGGGCGGATGCCGGCGGCGTGCAGGTCGCGGGGGTTGAAGCCGGCGGCGTGCCGGGTGAGGACGCCGATCTCGTCCTCGCGGGAGGGGAGGGGGACGGTGAGCTTGAGGAGGAAGCGGTCCAGCTGGGCTTCGGGGAGCGGGTACGTGCCCTCGTACTCGACCGGGTTCATGGTGGCGGCGACGAGGAAGGGCTCGGGGAGCTTGCGGGGGGTGCCGTCGACGGTGACCTGGCGCTCCTCCATGGCCTCCAGGAGGGAGGACTGCGTCTTGGGGGGCGTGCGGTTGATCTCGTCGGCGAGGAGGAGGTTGGTGAAGACGGGGCCGTCCTGGAAGGAGAACTCGGCGGTGCGGGCGTCGTAGACCAGAGAGCCCGTCACATCACTGGGCATCAGGTCGGGGGTGAACTGGACGCGCTTGGTGTCGAGTTCGAGGGAGGCGGCGAGGGCGCGGACGAGGAGGGTCTTGGCGACGCCGGGGACGCCTTCGAGCAGGACGTGGCCGCGGCACAGGAGTGCGACGACGAGACCGGTGACGGCGGAGTCCTGGCCGACCACGGCCTTTCCGATCTCGGTGCGGAGCGCTTCCAGCGAGGAGCGGGCGCTGTCCGTGGTGGCCGTCATGAGGTGCGGACCTCTCTTTCGAGGGCGTCGAGGTGGTCGGCGAGCGCGACGAGTGCCGCGTCGTCGGCGGGAGTGGGGCCGAAGAGGAGGGTGGTGACGTCGCGTCCGGCGTCGGGTTCCGGCAGGCGGGCGGAGACGGCGGCGGTCAGCGCGGCCGGGTCGTGGGCCTGGGAGGGGGGTACGCCGACCAGTGCGGCGAGGCGTTCACGGGCGGCGGCGCGCAGGACGGTGGCGGCGCGGTCGCGGGCGGAGGCCTTGCGGTAGAGGCGGGCGCGGCCTTCGGTGGTCTCGGAGGCGCGGATGGCGACGGGCAGGTTCTCGGTGACGAGCGGGCCGAGGCGGCGGGCCCGCCACAGGGCGGCGAGGGCGGCGGCCGCGAAGAGCTGGAGCAGGGCCCAGTACCAGCCGGAGGGGACGAGGTCGAGGAGGGTCTTGTCCTCGGCGGGGCCGTCGGCGGGCATGTCGGCGAGGGTGGGCAGGTACCAGACGAGTTCGGGGCGTGAGCCGAGGAGTTGGAGGGCGAGGGAGGCGTTGCCCTCCTCGGTGAGGCGCCGGTTGAGCAGGATGCGTTCGGAGCCGAGGAGGACGGTGTCGCCGCCCTTGGTGGTGCTGGGCAGGACGAGGACGGTGGGGTGGCCGTCGCTGGGGTAGCAGCCGGCGGCGCCGGGCAGGTCGGTGGTGTAGCGGAAGCCGTCGCCGGTGCCGGCGCGGCCGGCGGTGGTGGCGGTGGGCAGGGGGCAGCCGGGGTCGAGGTCGCGCTGGTGGGCGAAGCCCTTGGTGCGGGCGGCGGGGGCCAGTTCGGCGAGGCCGGTGCTGCCGGGGGCGACGAGGACGGTGCGGCCGCCGGAGAGGTCGATGGCGGAGCGGATGGCGCGGCGCTGGGGTGCGCCGAGGAGGTCGGGGTCGGCGACGAGGAGGGTGGTGCGGGGGCCGGCCGCGGCGGCGGCCTCGTCGGCGTTGGTGACGACGCGGGTGCGGACGCCGCGCTCCTTGAGGAGCTGGGCGAGGGCGCGGCTGCCGTCGCGGTCGGCGGAGCGGGGGTCGAGGCGGCCGTGGTGGTCGCCGGTCTGGAGCCCGGCGAGGGCGACGGCGGCGGCGAGGAGGACCCCGAGCGCGAGCAGCAGCCCGCGGGCGCGCCGCCACAGCTGGGCGGGGGTGAGGGCGGTGGACGTGCCCTTGCCCTGGCCGGGCTGGGGGGTGCGGTCCTGGG
>NZ_JBEZWL010000276.1:0-4050 GCF_040648015.1 Streptomyces sp. NPDC029216
GAGATGTTCGGTGCGGACCCGGTCCAGCAGACCGGGCGCGAGCCGGCCGCCGCCCAGCAGGCCGGTGTCCAGCAGGTGCGCGGCCGCCCCCGTCATGTCCTGCGGCTCCGGCGCGGGCCCCAGCGGGAGCCCCGGCACCACCGGCGGCCGGGGTGTCCACGCCGTCCGGGCCGCCGCGGGATCCTGCCGCGGGGCCTCGACGGGCGGCGTCGGCCGTACGGTCACACACCCGGCGGCCAGCATGAGGACGGGGACCCAGAGCGGGAGGGAGAGGCGCGACGGCATCCGCCCACCCTGCCGTACCGGAGCACCGTCCGGCGCCCCCGCTCACACGGACGGGTGAGTGCGGGGCCGCATACGTGGTCGGACCAGCGACTTTCACATCGCCAGCCCGCACGACGGACCGTATCAAGATCGACATAATCGGGCAATAAGGAGGGAGTGGAAGGTATACGGGTGGTAAAGCGGAGCCGGCCCCGACCACCCGCCGGCCGCCGTAACCCGAGGGTCGCGGCCGCTGTTGCACAGGCGGCGGACCCACCCACGGTGATCGGAGTGACCATGCCCCAGCTGACCGACGACCCCGGACGGGCGGGCACGTGGATGACCCCGGCGGAGTACGGGGCCTCACGGGCCGCCCTCTGGGCGGGAGCGGTCGTCCTCGTCACCGACACCGAGGGGCGGGTCCTCGTCCAGAGCGTGGACTACCGCCCCGACCGGCTGCTGCCCGGCGGCGCGGTGGACGCGGGGGAGGCGCCCGCGGCGGCCGCCGCCCGCGAGGTGCGCGAGGAACTCGGGGTCGACGGCCGCTACCCGCGCGGGCTCGCCGTGGACTGGATCCCCGCCGGCGCCCCCGGCTTCCCGCCCGAGATGCGCTTCCCCGGAGAGATCCTGCACGTGTACGACGGCGGCACCTGGGCCCCCGACCGCATCGAGTCCATCCGGCTGCCCGCCCAGGAGATCACCGGCATCGAGTTCGCCGAGCCCGCCGACCTGCCCGCCCTGATGGAGCCGGGCGACGCCCGCCGCGCCCTGGCCGCCCTCCGGGCCCGGATCAGCGGCTCCGGGCCCGCCCTGCTGGAGGACGGCCGGCCGACCGCCCCCACCGCCCTCGACCGGCTCGGGGTCCTGCGCACCCGCCGCGTCCCGCAGCACGGCACCTGGCTCCCCGGGCCCGTCCCCCCGCACCTGCCCGTGCGCGATCACTCCGGCTGGCTCTTCGCCCCCGACGGCCGGGTCCTGCTGCTCGTCGCCCGTGCCACCGGCGCCGCCCACCTCCCCGCCCCGAAGGCGGAGCCCGCCGTGGCCGCCCTGCCGCTCGGCTACCGGTACGCCGACCGGGGCGCCCTGGCCCGTACGGCGGCCCGCCTCACCGGGCTCTCCCCGGCCGGGGACCCCGCGTACGCCCGGCTGCTGGCCACCCCGGAGCAGGTGCGGGAACTCAGCGACTGGGGCCCGGCGGGCCGGCAGGAGGTGGCGGCGGTCCACGCGGCCCGCACCCAGCTCGGCCTCCCCGTCCCGCCCCGCATCCCGCCCACCGAGCTCCCCGAGCGGGGCCTGCGCTGGTGAGCGGCCCCCGGAGGTGACGAACGGGCCCCGCGCCCGGGGATTCCATGATCCACACCTGAGACCATGTGTATCGACCACACACCGGGAGCGCCGACATGACACTTGAGGACCATCGCGTCGTCATCACCGCAGCGGGACGGGACTTCGGCCGGACCTTGGCCCTCCGCTTCGCTGCCCGGGGGGCGGAGGTCCACCTCTCCGCCCGCACCCCCGAAGCCGCCGCACGCGTCCGCGAGGAGATCATCGGCCAGGGCCACGACCCCGCCCGGGTCCACGCCCACGCCTGCGACCTCACGGACCCGGCGTCCGTCCGCGCCTTCGCCGCGGCGGTCGCCGCCCGCAGCGGGCACATCGACGTCCTGGTCAACAACGGCGCCCGCTACCAGCACGGCGCGGACCTGCTCTCGGCCTCCGACGAGGACGTGGTCGAGACCCTCGCCTCCGGAGCCACCGGCACCGTCCTGGTCACCAAGGCCTTCCTGCCGCTGCTCCTCGGGTCGGCCAAGCCGGACATCGTCACCATGGTCTCGGGCTGCGGCGAGCGGGGGAACCAGCGCTCCGAGGCCCACGACTCCTTCTACGCCGCCAAGAGCGCCCAGGCCGGCTTCACCGAGACCCTCTCCCGCAGGCTGCGCGGCCAGGGGGTCCGGGTGATCTCCCTCTACCCGCCGGACTTCGACAACCACGACCCGCTGTCGCCGGCCTGGGAGGAGGCCCCGCGCACCGCGCAGGACCCGCTCACCGCCCAGTCGCTGGTCGACTGCGTCTTCTTCGCCATCGGCCAGCCCCGGGACTGCTTCATCAAGTCCTTCTACTTCGAGCAGGTCTGAGGCCGTGGACACGAGCCTGGGACGGATCCCCGACGCGGACGCCCTGCCGCCGGAGCGCTGAGGCCGCCCCCGGCCCCCGGGCGGCCGGGCCGGTCGTGTGGAATGGGGGCATGGGGACCAGCGAGACACAGACGAGCGGGATGCCGGGGGGCATCCGGGAGACGGCGGGGGTACGGCCCGCGCCGGGGCAGCGGCGGCAGCCCGCCGGACAGCCGGAGGCCGCCCCGCCTACGGGGCCGAACGCCCCCGACCGCTGGCGCTACGCCCGCCACCTCGACCGTCTCGCCGCCGCGGGGGCGGCCGGCGTCGCGGGCGAGGCCGGGGCCGTGGCCGACGTCCTGCGCGACCCCGACCCGGTGATGGCGCAGAGCGCCGTGGTCACCCACCTCGACCGCCGGGCCGTACGGCTGCTGCCCGGCGCCGCGTTCTGTGACTGGGCCCTCGCGCTGCGCGCCGTACTCGAAGGGCACGCCTTCCCGGCCCGCCGGCTGCGCGAGTGGACCCTCCTCAAGGCGATAGAGAGCGGCGGGAGTTGGTCTGCGGCGGAGCTCGCGGCCGCCTCCGACTGGTGCCAGCGCACCGCCGCGCAGTCGCCCGCCTCCGACGAGGCGCTGGCCCTGCTGGCCGCCTCTGCCCGGACCCGCCGCGTCCGCAACACCGCGGCCCGGAGGCTGCACCGGCGCGCCACCCTCTGAACGGAATGATCAATGCCTCCCGACTTCTCGCCATACGGCTGTTCGGGGTTTAAGGTCGGCTTACCCGGCCGGGTATCAGCGTTGAACCGATGCCATTCCGCTGGAGGATGACTCTCCGTGTCGCACGTTTCACAGGCTCCCGTCACCACCCCCGACGCCGAGCCCGCTCTGCCCGCACCGCGCTCGTTCGACGAGGTGAAGGGCTGGTTCTCGGCGTATGACCAGGTGCTCTTCGACTGGTTCCTGGCCCGTCAGAACGCCTCCGCCGATGCGCCGGGTGACATCCTCGAACTCGGCGCGTTCATGGGCAAGAGTGCGATCTTCCTCGCCGGATACCTGCGGGAGGGCGAGGAGTTCACCGTCGTCGACCTCTTCGACTCGCCCGCGCCCGACGACAACAACCTCGAAGAGGTCCGGGACTCCTACCCCACCCTCACCCGGCGCGGGTTCGAGGCCAACTACCTGGCGTTCCACAAGGAGTTGCCGACCGTCATCCAGGCCCCGACCTCCGTCGTGGCCGACCGGGTGCGGCCGGGCAGCTGCCGCTTCGTCCACATCGACGCCTCCCACCTCCACGAGCACGTCGTCCAGGACATCGCCTCCTCGCGGATCGTCGCCGCCCCCGAAGCCGTCGTGGTCTTCGACGACTACCGATCCGCCCACTGCCCCGGCGTCGCGGCCGCGGTGTGGGAGGCGGTGGCCACCGGCGGGCTGCGGGTGATCGCGGTGTCCGCCTCGAAGCTGTACGCGACCTGGGGCGATCCGGAGCCCCACCAGGCGGCGATGCGCGCGTGGCTGGACGGGCGCACCGACCTGTGGCACGGCGTGGACATGGTGTGCGGGCGGCCGCTGGTGCGCATCGGCGACCACGGCGTGGCGGCCCCGCCCGCCCCGGTGCCGCTGAACGCCCCGGCCGAGCCGGCCGGAGCGGTGAAGCCGTCGCCCGCCCCGAAGCC
>NZ_JBEZWL010000277.1:0-3971 GCF_040648015.1 Streptomyces sp. NPDC029216
GTCGGCCCCCCCGTGCCCTGGGGGTTGGGCCCCCCGCGCCGGGGGTTCGCGGGGGGGCGCGCCGCCGCCCGCCCCACCGGGCCCCCCCCCCCACCGGCCGGCCCCGCCCGGTCCCGGTGAGGGCGCGGCCCGTACGCCCGGGGGCGGGCCGGCGCCGCCGGGCAGGGGGGCGCCGGCCGGGCCCTGGGCCGGCATCCCGGGCAGGCCCGGGTGGGACGCCTGCGGCACCCGCGCCACTTCCGGGCCGGCCCCGGTGGCGGGGGCGGCGGCCGGGAGCACCTGGAGGTCCTCGTCCGAGGTGACCACCGGATGCCAGCCGTCCCGGCCGATGGCGGTGGTCAGGGCCCGCACCATGACCGGGTCGAACTGGGTGCCGGCGCAGCGTTCGAGTTCGGCGAGGGCCGTCTCCACCGGCCGGGCCCGGCTGTAGGAGCGGGTCGAGGTCATCGCGTCGAAGGAGTCGGCCACCGCCACCACCCGGGCCGGCACCGGGATCTGCTCCCCGCTCAGCCCGTACGGGTAGCCGGTGCCGTCGACCCGCTCGTGGTGGTGCAGGATCGCCGAGCGGGCCTCCCCGAGGAAGCCGATGCCGCGGACCATCTCGTGCCCGTACTCGGGGTGCAGTTCGATGACGCGGCGCTCCTCGGGCGTCAGCGGCCCGTCCTTGCGCAGCAGCCGGGTCGGCACGCCCAGTTTGCCGACGTCGTGCAGGATCCCGGCGATGCGGACGACCTCCAGGCGGTCGTCGGCCATGCCCAGCTCGCGGGCGATCATCGCGGAGGCCTGGCCCACCCGCTCGCTGTGCCCGCGCGTGTAGCGGTCCTTGATGTCGACGGCCTGGACCAGGGCGCGGATCGTGGCCTGGTGTGCGGCGCGCTCGTGCTGGTACTGGGCGAAGGCCCAGCAGGAGATGTACATCGGCAGCAGGACCAGCAGCGCGGCCGGCGGCCCGTAGGGGCTGTGCCACATCACGGCCATCATCAGTCCGACCAGGCCGTGCACGCAGTACGGGACGAGGGGGGGGGCGCCCCCGGAGGGGGGCGGGGCGGGGGCGGCCGGTCCGCGGCGGCCGGCGGTCGCGGGCCGGTGTTCGGCGGCGGCCAGGACGGCCCCGTCGAGGGCGGTGAGCACCAGGCAGAAGACGACGGCGGCGACGGCCGCGGGGAGCATCGCGTACGGGAAGGCGGCCGCCCCGGCGAGCGCCTCCCGGCCGCCGAGGAGCCCGTGGGCCTGCCCGGCCGCCCAGGCCGCGACCGCCTGCTGGGCCGCGTGCCACACCCGGCGTACGGCGACGGGCCGTTGGACGACGGGCTGGGCGAGTCCGCCGGGCAGCGCCACGAGCGCGGCGGCCGACGGCGGCAGCAGGAAGACGGCGGCCAGCACCACCGGGATGAAGGAGCCGGTCCCCTCGGGCACCCCACGGCCCCGGAACGGAAGGGTCCGGGCGACCTCGCAGCCGAGGCAGAGGACGGCCAGCAGCCCGACGGCGGGCCAGGGCACGGCGGACCCGGGACGCAGGACGGGGGCCACGCACGCGGCGGCCGCGAGCACCGCGCCGAGGACGCAGGCGCGCGCCGCCGGCGGAAGGACCCGCATGGCGCTCTCCTCCCCCTGGGGCGTGCAATCCGGGTACCGAATCGGAAGGGGTACCGCGGGGGGAGAATAAATCGGCCCCCGCGCGAAGCGGGGGACATTTTCGTATTGCCCCGTACGGGCGCCTCCGGATTAGCACCTTCGAGTGAATGAACGGTGCTTCCGGAGGCGTGCGCCGGCCGACGGTGGCCGGGGGGCTCCGAGGGGAGGGCGGCGGATCAGCCGCCCGCGGGCCCCGCGGTGATGTCGTGATCGGGAACGGCCTGGCCCGAGCGGATCAGCTCGATCCGCCCCATGACCTTGGAGCGCAGATCGGTCGGTACGTCGTCCGAGCCGCAGCAGCGCTTGACCAGTTTCTTCACGGCCTGCTCAAGGCCGTACTTCTCCAGACAGGGATTGCACTCGCCGAAGTGCGTCTCGAACTTCGTGCAGTCGCTGTCGGGCATCTCGTGGTCCAGGAACTCGTACAGGTGGTCCAGAACCTCAGCGCACTCCGTCTCGTGCGGCTCTCCGCAGCTCATGAGCCCGAGCCTTTCAGGTCGTTCGACTCTCCCGCGCCCGCGGGGACGAGCCCGCGCTCGCGGGCGTAGTCCTCCAGCATTCCGCGGAGTTGACGGCGGCCACGGTGCAGTCGGGACATGACCGTACCGATGGGTGTACCCATGATGTCCGCGATCTCCTTGTACGCAAAGCCCTCTACGTCGGCAAGATAGACCGCGATGCGGAACTCCTCCGGAATGGCCTGGAGGGCCTCCTTCACGTCGGAATCCGGCAGATGGTCGAGCGCCTGCGATTCGGCCGAACGCAGACCGGTCGACATGTGCGACTCGGCGCGCGCCAGCTGCCAGTCCTCGATCTCCTCCGCGGCGCTGCGCTGCGGCTCGCGCTGCTTCTTGCGGTAGGAGTTGATGAAGGTATTGGTCAGAATGCGGTACAGCCACGCCTTGAGATTGGTGCCCTCGCGGAACTGGTGGAAGGACGCGTACGCCTTCGCGTACGTCTCCTGGACCAGGTCCTCGGCGTCGGCCGGATTGCGCGTCATGCGCAGCGCGGCGGAGTACATCTGGTCGAGGTAGCCGAGGGCGTCCCGCTCGAATCGCGCATTGCGCTCAGCGGTCGTCTCCTGTGCCTGGCCTTCGTCGGTCCCAGCGACAGGACCCACCTCCTCCGACAGCGTGGCGGCTCCGAAAGCGGATCCGCTCGAATCGGAGAATAGTCGACCATCCCGGCCCTCCGCCGCCCGAACCGAGCTGCGCTTGGGCGCGTGCAGGACCGTCCAGTCCAGGTCAGCGGCCTGCGGACGGTTCTGGCTGATGACCTGGGTCATGCGCTCCCTCTCCTCCGACGTCTTTTCCCTGCGTACCGACACTCCGCACAACAGGAGTCACGGCTCGCGCATTCCCGGGCGGGGCAAGGGTTTCGGCGCTTTTCCGGGGTGCGGCGGGCCGGCGGGTGAGCGGAATCACGTGCCGGTCCGCCGTGAATCTGTCAGGTCGGGCCGGAGGGCTCAGCCGAGGAGCCGGGCCAGCCAGGGGGCCACCGCGCCGGTGATCACCGCGAGGGCCTCGTCCTGTGTGAGGCCGGCCTTCTTGGGCACCGCGAAGCCGTGGTCCCCGTGGGGCACCTCCACCAGCTCGTAGTCCCCTTCGGGGAACTCCTCCGGCCGTCCGAAGGAATCCCGGCCGCCCTGGACCACCAGGGTGGGCCGGCCGGCGTCCAGCAGCTCCTCGGCGCGGGACTTCTCGGGCTTGCCCGGCGGGTGCAGGGGGAAGGCCAGCGCGAGGACCCCGGCCGCGCCCAGCTCGGCGGCGGTCCGGCAGGCCACCCGGGCCCCGGCGCTGCGGCCGCCGGCCACGACGGGCAGCCCGGGCCGGGCGAGGGCGGGCCACAGGCTGCGCCAGCCCTCGTCCAGCACCTTGGGGGCGGCCGCGACCTTCTTCCCGGCGACCCGCCAGGGCTGCTCGACCAGGGCGACGCTGACCCCGTGCGCGGGCAGGAGGGCGGCCAGGGCCTGGAGGTCGCGGGCCTCGACGCCGCCGCCGGCGCCGTGGCCGAGGGCCAGGACGGCCTTGGCCGCGCGGGCGGTGTGCCAGGTGACGCGGGCCGGTCCGGCCGGGGTGTCGACGGTCTCGCTGCGCGTGGTCATGCCCCCATCGTGCCGGGTGGGGGCCCCGCCGCCGCGCAGGCCGTGGCCCAGGAGAGGGGGCCTAGGGTCTGTCGTCAAAGTCCCGTCGTCGCCCGGAGGGCGGCCCCGCGGCGTCTGGTGCATGCTCTCGGTGCGCCGGGCGCAAGACCTCGTACTGGGCGTACTCGGTCTTGCGCCCGGTGCGGCGAGAGTGCGTGCCAGGCGTCGCGGGGCAGACGGGACTTTGACGACA
>NZ_JBEZWL010000278.1:0-3918 GCF_040648015.1 Streptomyces sp. NPDC029216
AGCACATACATGACGCCGGCGAGTGCCACTCGGTCGGGAACACGCAGCCGCCCGGGGTGGCGCCGGCGCCGTTCGGGAGCGGGCGGCAGGAGCGGGGCCACCCGCTCCCACAGGTCGTCAGGAACAAGATCAGCACGCGCTCTGGACACCCTGCCGGCCAAGATCGTCGAGCACAAGGCCCACAGCTCAACTCATTCTGAAACGATCAGTTAGCCGTGGCGGGCAGTGGGTTCGCGGTATCCATGACAACCTCCGGAGCGGCGTGACGTATTGCATCCATGCTTCGCTTCGCACCCCACGCCACACATCCCCCCCCCTGGTCCCCTGGCCATCAGCCGGGCGGGTGAGCCCGCCCTACTCCTTCGGGGCGATGTCCTGGGGATCAATCGGCGATCAGACGGGTGCCGAGTCGGGGCCGTTTGGGGGTGAAGAAGCCGCTCCTGGTGTCCACCGGCCAACCTTCGATGGCACACGCTCAAGGTTCCCTACGTTGTCTGCGGGACCGGGCGAGCCCTTCGTATGGTTCTCCCACCCAGGGGCGTCGGGTGTGGCTTTCAAAGTTCTGCCGCTTGTGGCTTCCATCGATTGGCCGCCCGACGCCCCACGACGACTCGGCTGCCAATTAGGAATTGCGAATGATCGCACCGTAGGGAATCGACAGCGAGGTCGTCCGTCGGGAGGCCCCGGCACACCCCACCGCACGGAGGCACCATGGCTGCGATCTGGGCCGGCATCGACGCAGGCAAGACCCACCACCACTGCGTCGCGATCGACGAGGGCGGCCGTCGGCTGCTGTCCCGACGCGTCGCCAACGACGAGCCTGAACTCCTCGAACTCCTCACCGACGTCCTGGCCCTGGGCGACGAGGTGACCTGGGGAATCGACCTGCCCGACGGCGGAGCCGCCCTGGCCATCGCGATTCTCCTCAACCACGACCAGCCCGTGAACTACATCTCCGGCCGCGCCATTCACCGCGCCTCCGAGACTACCGCGGCGAGGGCAAGACCGACGCCAAGGACGCTGCCGTCATCGCCGACCAGGTTCGCATCCGCCGCGACCTGCATCCTTTACGCGCCGGCGACGAAACTGTCATCGACCTCAAGATCCTCACCGGCCGCCGCATGGACCTCGTCGCCGACCGCACTCGCACAGTCAACCGGCTGAGGGCCCAGCTGACCGGTATCTTCCCCGGCCTGGAGCGGGCCTTGGACCTCACCAACAAGGGCCCGCTGACGCTGCTGACCGGCTACCAGGCCCCCGCGGCCATTCGCCGCCTCGGCGCCAAGCGCCTGGAAACGTGGCTCAGAAACCGCAAGGTTCTCCGCGCCGACCAGCTCGCCGAGACCGCGGTCGAAGCGGCCGAACGCCAGCACACCAGCCTGCCCGGCAAGAAGCTGACCGCCCAGATGGTCCACACGCTCGCGAAGGAGGTGATGCTCCTCAATGAGCAGGTTGCCGAGCTCGACAAGCTCATCGAGGCCCGGTTTCGCGACCACCAGCACTTCGAAGTGATCACCAGCATGCCCGGCCTCGGCATCATCCTCGGTGCCGAGTTCCTGGCCGCCACCGGCGGCGACATGGCCGTCTTCGGCGCCCCCGACCGCCTCGCCGGCTTCGGCGGCGTCGCCCCGGTCCCCCGCGACTCCGGCAAGCGGCAACCTGCGACGCCCCCAGCGATACAACCGTCGGCTCCAGCGCGTGCTCTACACCTCCGCGCTGTTCAGCATCCGACGGTCCGAAGAGTCCCGCAGGTTCTACGACCGCAAACGCGCCGAGGGCAAGCGCCAACCCAAGCCGTCCTCGCCCTCGCACGCCGCCGCGTCAACGTCCTCTGGGCCCTCCTCCGCGACGGACGGTGCTACGAGGCCGCGCCACCGGAGCCAGTCATGGCATGAGGTCTGTGCTGCCGATCTGTGATGCCGGGCAACCCAGTCGCCAGGCCTTGAGTGCTTGAGGCAGGATCAGGTAGATCGACATCGGGGGAGACGCACCAATGATCACCGCCACCCAAGGAGTGGAGATCACTTCGTCGTGCCCAGCCTGTGGTGGCGTGCTGGTCCGCGACGTCGGGCAGTTCATCGAACGGGGACAGCTCCGCTGGGGCATCGAAGGACGGTGCCATGCCTGCGCCAACGGGTGGTGCGAGATGGGGGTCGGCCCAGCTCCCGAAGAGATCAGGCAGGCACTGCTGGCCCAGCACGGGTTTGCTCGGCTTCGCCTGGCAGCTGAGACCAATCTCGTTCCCGTGTTGCGAGCCCTGCGCGAGATGCGCCACCTGTCACTGGGCGAGGCCCGGCTGACGGCCGCCGAGCTGAGTGGAGTGGGCCTGGTCGGCACGTCCGTGGAAATGGCGCATCTGGCAGAAGGGCTTCGCAAGCGGTCCGTCTCCACGACCCTCGTTCCGTCGCCCGCCTGACCGCCCGCGAAGCACTCAGCGGGTTGACAGACAGCATTAGGAATCGTTGGCACAGGACACGGACATACCCCCGCATACATAGATCATCTAGTGTCCCGTCTCCGCGGAACTGGTCCCGGACTCAAACGATCGGGTCCGATTCGCTCGGCGTCTCAGGCGATCTGGTCCGTCGGTACTCTTGTCAGTGCTGGATGGCAGGCTTCGCCCATGAGCTATGACCTTGCTGTCTGGGAAGGCGAGCGGCCTGCAGATGACGCTGCTGCGGGCCGGTGCTTCACCGATCTGTACGACAAGTACATCGACGCGGACGGGCCCGACGTTGCTCCGTCCAAGCAAATCGCAGCATATGTCGCCGCACTCTTGGAGCGATGGCCCGATCTCACCGAAGACGAGGACGACATCTCGCCGTGGTCGACTGGTCCGCTTATCGGCGAGGCGAGCGGCCCTCTGATCTACTTCCCGATGTGCTGGAGCATGGCGGAGGAGGCATCCGCCTACGCGGCCGAGGTGGCTTCATCAATGGGCCTCAACTGCTACGACCCACAGGCGCGGTGCCTCCGGCCCTGATGATCGCACGGGAGTGGTCGAGCCTCTGCTGAGCGGCATCGACCACGGACCAGATCGACTGAGACGACATCCGGCATTCACCCACCCGGGACCACCTCACCCGAGATTCCCGGCATCTCGGCGTCTCAGCTGAACTGGTCGCCGCAGGCCAGGGCCCCCTCTCGAAGCCAGCTCGTTTGAGACGGGACATCTAGGGCGGGTTTTCGTGCTGTTGCTGTCCTTCTGGCCGTGAGACCTCCGCAAGGGGTGGAGAGGGGCCATAGGGGCCCTGACCAGGAAGGCACCGTCATGGAGCGCATCACCTGCTGGTACACCCCGCTCACCACCGACGCTCACCCGGAGCGGTTCGCCGGCTCCGAGCAGCCGGGCGCCGTCGTCGCCGTTCGGCGGCCCGGGGGCCGCGCGGAGCGGTTCCGGCTGACGGACACCCCGCTGTACGGCGTGCACGGCAGCACCTTCGCGGCGGAGCCGGCCGACTGCCTGTAGGCCGCCGGGGGAGGGGCGGGGGTCGCGGCGACGGCCCCCGCTTCCAGCTGCCCGGCGCCGGTTCGCGGTCCCCCCCCGCCCGGGTGAATCCGGGCCTCGTGTACGCGTAGGCGGCTTATGCGGTGTGCTTCCAACTCGCCCCGGAATCAGGGCCATTGACAACAAACAGGATCTTTCGGCATGTTTCCGGCGCGGCCCGATTGTCGGGCCGGTCGATGTGTGATCGGAGTGCGATTCATGGCGCGTTCGGTACGTGAGAGCTACGACGAGAACCAGGCCGCGGGCCGGCTGCGGGTGCCAGTCGCTGCCTGGCGGTGGGCGGCCGGTACGGGCCTGGTCCCGCCGGCCGACGCTGGCCCTGGCCTGTGGTCGCGGGCGGTGGTGGAGGCCGCCGACCCGGAGCAGGTGCGCGCGGCGCTGCGGGGGTCGGTGGGTGCGGGGTGGGCGGC
>NZ_JBEZWL010000279.1:0-3910 GCF_040648015.1 Streptomyces sp. NPDC029216
GGCGCGGTGTCCGCGGCGGGGCGGCCGACCGCGCGGGGGCTGCGGATGGCGCGGCTGGGGCTGCACCCGCGGCTGGGCCGGGCCCTGCTGGACGGCTCCGCCGTGCTCGGTGCCCGGCGGGCGGCGGAGGTGGTGGCGCTGCTGAGCGAGGAGCCGCCGCTGGGGGCAACCCCAGCGCGGGCTGGGGGAGAGTACGGGGACGACCTGGCCACCGCCTGGCGGGCCG
Source organism: Streptomyces sp. NPDC029216 (assembly GCF_040648015.1). Taxonomy (NCBI): domain Bacteria; kingdom Bacillati; phylum Actinomycetota; class Actinomycetes; order Kitasatosporales; family Streptomycetaceae; genus Streptomyces; species Streptomyces sp. NPDC029216. Next base: position 227 of record NZ_JBEZWL010000279.1, read on the forward strand.
CGCGGCGCGGGGGCGACGCGTACGCGTCCCGCTGGCGGGCGGAGACCAGCCGCCTGGAGCGGGCGCTGGGCACGGCTGGGCCTGCGGGTACCGCTGCGCGGGGTGCGGCCGGGCCTGCGGGTACCGCTGGGCGCGGTGCGGCCGGGCCTGCGGGTGCCGGTGCGCGGGGTGCGGCCGGGCCTGCCGCTGCCGGTGCGCGGGGCTCTTCCCCCACCCCGCCCCTTCTCCCCCAGCTACCGCTGGGGGGACCCCCAGAAACCGGGGGCTCCGCCCCGGACCCCGTGCCGGGCGCTGCGCGCCCGGTGCGCTCGAACTCCCCCGGCTACCGCGGGGAGGTGCCCCCAGCGCGGGCTGGAATTCCGCTGCGCGAAATCCAGCCGCAGGCGACGGACCAGCCGCGCCACAATCCAGCCCCGCCGGCGTTTGAGGCGCGGGGGTACGGGGGCGGAGCCCCCGCAGGGGGTCCGGGCAGCGGGGACCTCCTCCCGTCCGGCGGCCCCACGGCCGATGACGCCGCCGCCGGGCTCATCGCAGCCCTCGCGTTCCCCGAGCGGGTGGCCCGGGCCAAGGGCCGGGGAAGCTACCTCATGGCCTCCGGCACCGGGGCGGAACTGGCGGACGGTTCCGCCCTGCGCGACGCGGAGTGGCTGGCCGTGGCCGTCGCCGACCGGGCCCCCCACTCCGCGTCCGCACGCGTCCGGCTGGCCGCCCCGCTCGACGAGGACACCGCCCGGGCCGCCGCCGCGCACCTGCTGGCCTCCGGTGAGGAGGTGCGCTGGGAGGACGGGGACGTGGTCGCCCGCGCCGCCGAACGGCTCGGGGCGATCGAACTGGTGGCACGGCCGCTGCGCGACCCCGACCCGGCGCTGGTGCGGGCCGCCCTGCTGGACGGGCTGCGCGCCGAGGGGCTCGGCCTGCTGCGCTGGTCCCCGGACGCGCAGGCGCTCCGCGCCCGCCTCGGCTTCCTGCACCGTACGCTCGGCGGCGCCTGGCCCGACGTGGCGGACGACGCCGCGCTGCTGGAGCGGGCCGACGCATGGCTGGAACCCGAGCTGTCGCGGGCCCGCCGGCGCGCCGACCTGGGCCGGATCGATGCCGGTCAGGCCCTCGGCCGGCTGCTGCCCTGGGCCACCGGGGAGGCCGTCCGGCTGGACGAGCTGGCTCCCGAGCGGATCGAGGTGCCGAGCGGTTCCCGGATCCGCGTGGACTACACCGCCGAGCAGCCGGTGCTGGCGGTGAAGCTCCAGGAGCTGTTCGGGCTGGCGGAGACGCCCCGGGTGGCGGGGGTTCCCGTCCTCGTGCACCTGCTGTCGCCGGCCGGGCGGCCCGCCGCCGTCACGGCCGACCTCGCCTCCTTCTGGCAGGGCGGCTACCGCGCGGTACGGGCCGAGCTGCGCGGCCGCTACCCGAAGCACCCGTGGCCGGAGGACCCGGCGACGGCGGAGCCCACCCGCCACACCAACGCCCGGCTCAGGCGTCAGTGACCCCGGGGCCCGGGGCGGCCGCCCCGCGGCGGCCCCGGGCCTCCAGCCAGAGGGCGGCCGCGAGGAGCGCCAGGCCGCCGAGGGCGAGGCCGGCCGGGGCGTAGGTGTGCAGCGCGAGGACCTTCGTACGGTTGGCGGCGACGAGGTCGCGGGTGTACTTCGCGTAGTCCTCGCGCATCGTCACGTGCCCGGCGAAGGCGGTGAGCCGGCCCTCGGGGGCGCTCGCCGCGATGCCGCCGCGCATCTCCTGCCGGATGTCCTGCTCGGCGTTGACGGGCGCCCCGGTCACCGGGTCGACCCAGAACCGGGCCTTGACCGTGTACCAGAGGGTGGTTCCGGTGGTCTGCTCGATGGTGGCCGGGTCGATGCCCTCGATCGGCATCTTCTTGGGCATGGGGACCTTGGTCCAGGGGACGGTCTGCTCGAAGCAGTAGACGTCCATGCCCCGGTAGCGGCGCGGTCCGACGTAGTGGATCGGCGAGGCGGTCCTGGTCTGGGCGTCGAAGTAGAGGTAGTCGCGCGGCTCGGTGAAGAAGGGCCACTTGAACTCGATGCCCTCGCGCGTGACCGGGTCGCCGTCGACCATCTCGCCGGTGGCGTGCACCGGGTCCTGGGTGTGCGCGTCGAAGATGTAGCGCTCGGGGATCCGGGAGACCATCTTGCCGTCCGGTCCGATGATGTAGGTGAGCGTGTCCCAGACGACGACGTCCTTGCCCGCGTCCGCCCCGATCCGCCGGGAGGCGTCGACGTCGCCCTTGAGGGTCTGGACGATGGTCACCTTGTCGACCTTCTTGGGCTGCATCCCGCCCGCGTAGTCCAGGAGGGTGGCGTCCTTGGCCTCCAGGACCACGGCCTGGTACTGGCTGGGCGGGATCTTGGCCAGGCGGGGGTACGCGTACCAGCGCAGCAGCGGTGCGAGGGCTGCGCAGAACACGGCGAAGGCAAGCAGGACGAGGCTCGCTCTGCGTCGCACGGCCGGACCTCCTTACTCCTGTCCGGGCGCGGGGGGCGCGGTGGTGAGCAGGGGCTTGGGCGAGGTCCTGCCTTCGGGCACCCCGGCCGCCGTGACGGCGAGGACGAGGGCCAGCGCGGCGGCCAGCCCGATGGCGGCGGCGACGAGTGCGCGCACGGCGGGGCCTCCCTGGATCTGATGGGTCGTCAGGGAGGCGTACCGTAGCAACGCGGGGGTCAGATGAGAACCGTCGAGGACCGCCCGGCCCCCGCGTCCGGGTCAGGGGGCGGCGGGGGTCACCTTCGGGGAGGCGGACGCGTCCGGGGACGGGGCGGCGGGCCCGGAGGTGGCCGTCACCGTCGGGGAGGGGGAGACGGAGGGGGAAGCGGAGGCGGAAGGGGAAACGGAGGGGCTCGGGGTCGCGCTCGGCTTGGGCGTGGGGGTCGGCGTCGGCGTCGGGGTCGGGGTGGGCGTCGGCGTCGGCTTCGGGCTCGGCGTAGGAGTCGGCTTCGGGCTCGGAGTCGGCGTGGGCGTCGGCGTCGGGCTCGGCTTCGGAGTCGGCGTAGGCGTCGGGCTCGGCGTAGGCGTAGGCGTAGGCGTCGGCGTGGGCGTCGGCGCCGGCCCCGTCGGCCTGCCCGGGGCCGGGGCCGGGCCGGTGCCGTCCGGGACCTCGTGCGCCCCCTGGAGGTAGTACGCGTACCAGGACCGCACCGTCCGCAGGTACTCGGCGGACTGGTTGTACGAGAGGACGGCCCGGTCCAGGTCGGCGCCCGCCCGCAGGTCCCGGCGGCCCGCGCACAGGTAGCGTCCGGCGGCCAGGGCCGCGTCGTGGACGTTGTTGGGGTCGCGCCGCCCGTCGCCGTTGCCGTCCTGGCCCCAGGACGCCCAGGTGGACGGGATGAACTGCATGGGGCCGACGGCCCGGTCGTAGCGGGCGTCGCCGTCATAGGCCCCGCCGTCGGTGTCGGAGATGTTCGCGAAGCCGTTGCCGTCGAGCACGGGCCCCAGGATCGGCCGCAGGGTGGTCCCGGAGGCGTCGACCCGGCCCCCGCCGGCCTGCCCGGACTCGACCTTGCCGATCGCCGCGAGCAGCTGCCAGCGCAGCCCGCACCCGGGGTCGTCCTCCGCCACCCGCTGCTCGGCCCGCCGGTACGCGGCGAGCAGGTGCGCGACGGCATCGTCCGCCGGCATCTCGGCGCGGCTCAGCAGCAGCTGGCGGGCGAGCGTGGCACGGTTCAGTGCGCGGGT
>NZ_JBEZWL010000280.1:0-3727 GCF_040648015.1 Streptomyces sp. NPDC029216
GCCCCAGCGCCCCCCACAGGGGGAGGGGCGCCGGGGCTCTCGTCGCGCGTACGGGCCTACGCCGGGGTCTGGCTCTGCAGGGCCACCGACAGCTCGGCGGCCACGCCCTGCAGGATCGGCACGAAGGACTCGGCCACCTCCTGCGTCACCCGGCCGGCCGGACCCGAGATGGAGATCGCGGCGGCGGTCGGCGAGTTCGGCACCGACACGGCCAGGCAGCGGACTCCTATCTCCTGCTCGTTGTCGTCGACCGCGTAGCCGGTCTTGCGGACCTTCTCCAGGGCCTCCAGGAAGCCCTCGGGCGTGGTGATGGTCTTCTCGGTCGCGGCCGGCATCCCGGTGCGCGCCAGCAGGGCCCGCACCTCCTCGGCCGGCGTGTGGGCGAGCAGCGCCTTGCCCACACCGGTGGAGTGCGGCAGCACCCGGCGGCCGACCTCGGTGAACATGCGCATGGAGTGCTTGGACGGCACCTGGGCGACGTAGACGATCTCGTCCCCGTCCAGCAGGGCCATGTTGGCGGTCTCCCCGGTCTCCTCGACCAGACGGGCCAGGTAGGGGCGCGCCCAGGTGCCCAGCAGCCGCGACGCGGACTCGCCGAGGCGGATGAGGCGGGGGCCGAGGGAGTACCGTCGGTTGGGCTGCTGCCGGACGTAGCCGCAGGCGACGAGGGTGCGCATCAGGCGGTGGATGGTCGGCAGCGGCAGGCCGCTCGCGGCGGAGAGCTCGCTGAGACCGACTTCGCCCCCGGCGTCGGCCATCCGTTCGAGCAGATCGAAGGCGCGCTCCAGGGACTGGACGCCACCGCCGGCGGCGGTGGGCTTGGCGGAAGCGTCGGTGGTGCTGGCGCTGGACGTCGGCACGGCGCGGTCCTTTCGGTGCTGGCAGGCAAGGAAGCAGCCTACCGGTCGGTCGCCGTCGGCCCTAGAGCCAGGCCTCGGCCGTCCCCGCCGGTCAGAGGCGGTTTGTCCTGGTGGCGGACGTCCTCGGGAAGTTACCCGCCCGGGTGGCGGTGGTGGTAGCTACATTCTGGATAGTGAAATCTTAATTCCATCTCGTGGAAACATCCAATTGCAGTGAGAACGCGTCAGTGGTCCGTCCGGGCGCTCTTGACTGGCCCCGGATCGGGGTGAAGACTCCGTCAACAGAACGTTGAATTTCGCTCTGTGGAAGTAGATGGGGAGGTTCCGGTGGCCGACGTGGCTGTGGAACTGGTACTGCGCTCGACGCGCGTCATCACCCCCGAGGGGACGCGGGCCGCCTCGGTCGCCGTCGCCGGCGGGAAGATCACGGCCGTGCTGGCGTACGAGGCCGAGGTACCGGCCGGAGCCCGGCTGGAGGACTTCGGCGACGACGTCCTGCTCCCCGGCCTGGTGGACACCCACGTCCACGTCAACGACCCGGGCCGCACCGAGTGGGAGGGCTTCTGGACGGCGACCCGCGCGGCCGCCGCCGGCGGCATCACGACCATCCTCGACATGCCCCTCAACTCCCTTCCGCCCACCACCACGGTCGACCACCTCCGCGTCAAGCAGGAGGTCGCCCGGGCCAAGGCGCACGTGGACGTCGGCTTCTGGGGCGGCGCCCTGCCCGACAACGTCAAGGACCTGCGCCCCCTGCACGACGCCGGCGTCTACGGCTTCAAGTGCTTCCTGTCGCCCTCCGGCGTCGACGAGTTCCCCGAGCTCGACCAGGAGCAGCTGGCCGCCTCCCTCGCCGAGATCACCGGCTTCGGCGGCCTGATGATCGTCCACGCCGAGGACCCGCACCACCTCGACTCCGCGCCCGTCGTGCCCGGCCCCAAGTACGCCGACTTCCTGGCCTCCCGCCCGCGCGACGCCGAGAACACGGCGATCGAGAACCTGATCGCCCAGGCCAAGCGGCTCGGTGCCCGGGTGCACGTGCTGCACCTGTCCTCCAGTGACGCGCTGCCGCTGATCGCCGCCGCGAAGGCCGAGGGCGTGCGGATCACCGTCGAGTCCTGCCCGCACTACCTGACCCTGACCGCCGAGGAAGTCCCCGACGGCGCCAGCGAGTTCAAGTGCTGCCCGCCCATCCGCGAGGCCGCCAACCAGGACCTCCTGTGGGACGCGCTCGCCGACGGCACCATCGACTGCATCGTCTCCGACCACTCGCCCTCCACCGCGGACCTCAAGACGAGCGACTTCTCCACCGCCTGGGGCGGCATCTCCTCCCTCCAGCTGGGTCTCCCGGCGATCTGGACCGAGGCGCGCGGGCGCGGCCACTCCCTGGAGGACGTCGTCCGCTGGATGTCCGCCGCACCGGCCCGCCTCGCCGGCCTGTCGCAGAAGGGCGCCATCGAGGCCGGCCGTGACGCCGACTTCGCCGTCCTGGCCCCCGAAGAGACCTTCACCGTGGACCCGGCGCACCTGCACCACCGCAACCAGGTCACGGCGTACGCGGGCAAGACCCTGCACGGCGTCGTGAAGTCCACCTGGCTGCGGGGCCGGCTGATCGCCGACCACGGCACCCCGACCGAGCCCACGGGCCTCCTCCTTGAAAGGCAGAACTGACAGTGGCGATTCCTTCTTTCACCGGTAACGCGAACCCGTACGGGGGCGGCGACCCGTACGCGGACTACCGCACCGCGGAGTTCGAGTTCACCCAGTACGCCAACCTCGCCGCCCGCGAGCTGGGTGCCGGTGTCATCGCCGCCAACGACGAGTTCTTCGCCCAGCGCGAGAACCTGCTGATCGCCGAGGCCGCGCACTTCGACCCCGAGCACTTCGGCCACAAGGGCAAGATCATGGACGGCTGGGAGACCCGCCGCCGCCGCGGCGTCTCCGCCGAGGAGCCCTGGCCCACCGCCGACGACCACGACTGGGCGCTCGTCCGCCTGGGCGCCCCCGGCGTCATCCGCGGCATCGTCGTCGACACCGCCCACTTCCGCGGCAACATGCCGCAGGCCGTCTCCATCGAGGCCACCAACTGGGAGGGCGCCCTCGCGCCGACCCCGGAGGAGCTCCAGGGCGCCGACGTGAAGTGGACGACCATCGTCCCGCGCACGCCGGTCGGCGGCCACGCGGCCAACGGCTTCGAGGTCACCACCCCGCAGCGCTTCACGCACCTGCGCGTCAACCAGCACCCCGACGGCGGCATCGCCCGCCTGCGCGTCTACGGCGAGGTCCTCCCGGACCCGAAGTGGCTCGCGGCCCTCGGCTCCTTCGACGTGGTGGCGCTGGAGAACGGCGGCGCCGTCCAGGACGCGTCGAACCGCTTCTACTCCCCGCCGACCAACACCATCAACCCGGGCCGCTCCCGCAAGATGGACGACGGCTGGGAGACCGCCCGCCGCCGTGACAACGGCAACGACTGGATCCGCTACCAGCTGGTGGCCGAGTCCGAGATCCGCGCCGTCGAGATCGACACCGCCTACCTCAAGGGCAACTCGGCCGGCTGGGCCTCCCTCTCGGTGAAGACCGGCGAGGAGGGCGAGTGGCAGGAGTTCCTGCCGCGGACCCGCCTGCAGCCCGACACCAACCACCGGTTCGTGCTGGACGCCCCGGCCGTCGGCACCCACGTACGGATCGACATCTTCCCGGACGGAGGCTTCTCCCGCCTGCGCCTGTACGGCTCGCTGACGGAGAACGGCGCGGCCGCGCTGACCGCCCGCAACCAGGAGCTGGGCGGCTGAGTCCGCTCCCGCCCGCCGGCCGCCCCGGGGGCCGACACCCCCGGGGCCCGGCAACGGCCCGATGGGCGCACCGCG
>NZ_JBEZWL010000281.1:0-3588 GCF_040648015.1 Streptomyces sp. NPDC029216
GCGCGGGCCCGGCGGCCTCGGGCACGGTCACGGGAGCCGGCGCGGCCTGCGCCGCCGGGGCGGTTCCGAAGGGCCGCACCGGCCGGGACGGCAGGGCCCGCCGGAGGCCGGTGGCGGCTCCGGCGCCGTCGGCGGGTACGTGGACGGGGGCGAGGGCGTCGGCGAGGGCCGGGGCCCCGAAGCGGGCCGCTGCGGCGGGCGGGCCCTGCTGCAGAGGGGAAGGCCCGGGGTCGGGCATCCGTAGCTCCTTGGTGAGGTGAGTGGGCCGTCCCGGGCCCCGGGCATGCTCGGTCGGCCCGGGACGGTCCGGGCTGTCGTGGCCGTCGGGGGCGTGCCGCTAGTCGCGCCTGCGGGCGATCTGCACGTTCTCCAGCACGCCGAGCGCGTCGGGCACGAGGATGGCGGCGGAGTAGTAGGTGGAGACCAGGTAGGAGATGATCGACCGCTCGTCGATGCCCATGAAGCGCACGGACAGGCCCGGCTCGTACTCCTCCGGCAGGCCGGTCTGGCGCAGGCCGATGACGCCCTGGTTGTCCTCGCCGGTACGCATGACGAGGATGGAGCTGGTGTTCTCCTTGCTGATCGGGATCTTGTTGCACGGCAGGATGGGGACCCCGCGCCAGGCCGGGACCTGCTGCCCGCCGAGGTCCACGTGGTCCGGGTAGAGCCCGCGCGCGTTGAACTCGCGCCCGATCGCCGCGATCGTCTTGGGGTGGGCGAAGAAGAACTTGGAGCCGCGGCGGCGGCAGAGCAGCTCGTCGAGGTCGTCCGGGGTGGGCGGTCCGGAGTGGGTCTGGATCCGCTGCTTGAAGTCGGCGTTGTGCAGCAGGCCGAACTCCCGGTTGTTGATCAGCTCGTGCTCCTGGCGCTCGCGCAGCGCCTCGATGGTGAGCCTGAGCTGTTCCTCCGTCTGGTTCATCGGCCCGTTGTAGAGGTCGGCGACCCTGGTGTGGACGCGCAGGACGGTCTGCGCGACGGAGAGCTCGTACTCGCGCGGGTTGAGCTCGTAGTCGACGAAGGCGCCGGGCAGTTCGGCCTCGCCGGTGTGGCCGGCCGACATCGCGATCTCGGCCTCGCCGTGACGGTTCTGCCGCTGGAGCGGGAGGGAGCTGAACTTGCGGATGTGCTCCTGGAGATGGGGAGCCGAGGCCATGACGGCGGCGAACTCCGCGCGGGAGAGCGTGAGCAGGGTGCCGGGGGTGTCGGCGGTGGCGGTGTAGTCCCAGGTGGCGTCGGCGTCCAGCAGGGCGTTCTCGCCGAAGCGCTCGCCGTCGGCGAGGACGGCCACGGCGACCTCGTCCCCGTACTTGCCGACGGAGGTCTGGCTGATGCGGCCGTGGGCGATGAGGTGGATCTGCTCGGCGGGGGTGCCGCGTTCGACGAGGACCTCACCGGCGCGGAAGTCGCGCTGGACGCACCGGTCGGCGATCGCGGTCAGCACGGCGACGTCGTCGAAGCCGCGCAGCAGGGCCAGTTCGCCGAGCTCCCGGGGGATCACCCGGACGCTGGCGCCGTCCTGGACGAAGTCGATGGAGCCGTCGCCGACGGCGTAGCTGAGGCGGCGGTTCACCCGGTAGGTGCCGCCCTTGGTCTCCACCCAGGGGAGCATCCGCAGCAGCCACCGGGAGGTGATCTCCTGCATCTGCGGGGCGGACTTGGTCGTGGTCGCAAGGTTGCGGGCGGCAGCCGTGCTCAGGCTCTGCTGCTGGGGCGGTTCCTGCAGCTCTGCTTCGGGGCTGGTGTCAATGGTCATCGGACGAGCTCTCCTTCGTAAAACTGGAAAAAGAGGATGAATATCCGGGAATCCGTCCAGATCCCAAGGAACAGTAATGGCCCGTTCTCCTAGTGGACCTTGAAACGCCGTGGGCATTACCTCGATGCAGTGATCTTCGTCGGCGTGACGTTTGCGCGGTCGCGGCCGCGGACACAAAAAAGCCCCTTCCGCCGCGGATTCGCGTGGCGGAAGGGGCCGTTGGGCTGCCCGTCAGGGCCGTCCGTCAGGTGCGGTACGCGTAGTAGACCGCGTCCGGGTAGGACGCGAGGATGCTCGCGAGCGACTTGCGGTACGTGTTGGTGGAGTGGTACGTCAGGTACGGCATTCCGGCCCTGCTGCGGTACGTCACGATCATCGAGTGGTCCTTGGACCCGTCGCGGTTGAAGTCCGCCTGCAGGATGTCGCCGACGTCCATCTGGTAGACGTTCGCCAGGTTGGCGGCACGCTGGTTCGACAGGGTGAACCAGGCCCACTCGTTGGCGCCGACCCACGAGTCGGACTGGTTGGCGCCGTCGTACCACCAGTTGCGGTAGTCCGAGGAGGTGCCCGGGACCGGCTTCCAGCCACCGGCCTTCAGCGCCTGGCTGATGAAGTTGGTGCAGTCTCCGCCGTTGCCGCTGAACTTGCGGTACGCCGGGTTGTAGCTGCTCCAGTACTTCTCGGCGTACTTCGCCATGGCGGCGTAGTCGTAGGCTCCGCCGGTCAGCGTCTTGGGCTTCGCCGTCGCCGGGTACTTGGTGGACGCGGGCGTGCCGTCCGGGTACTGGTTGCCGTCGTCCTTGACGACGTTCACCTTGGCGGCGACGGGCTCGTTGACCGCGACGGGGCCGGCGTCCTGGGACTTGATCGTGTTGAGCTCCCAGTCACCGCCCTTCTTGCTGGTCAGGGTGAGCTCGTAGCGCGTGCTGAAGTCGGTCGTCGAGGGCTCGTCGCCGCGCAGCTTCTTGTAGGTGAGCGTGGTCTGCTCGGTGACCTGGACGGTCGCCTTCCCCCCGGTCACCGTGGCACGGTCGACCGTGACCTTGGTGTCCGCGCCGCTGTAGGCCTCACCCAGCTCCGCCAGCCGCGTCTTGCGCGAACGCAGCGACTGGATCGCGGCGTCCTCGTCCTTCTTCAGCCCGTCCGACATGCGGGCCTTCTTTTTGCCTGCCTTGCCGTGGTCGCCGTGGCGCACGGTCTGGCCCTCGACCAGGGCCTGGGTGCGCTGCGAGAGCACGTCGTCGGCGAGGCGGGCGAAGGCGTCGGCGGTGGCCTTGTCGGCCTCCTTGGGGCCGGAGACGGCGTTCGCCGAGTAGGCGAAGAAGCCCCCGGACGCCACGGCCACGGTCAGGGCCGCGATGGCGGCGGGCCTGAACCTCTTAGGTATCACTGTGTTTCCCCTTGTCACCCGGTCCACACGGACCGGGAGGACGGAATTTTCGCACAACTGGGCGACCGATTCGCCGCGTTCCGCTTTGTCACCGGATGCCCGGTAGGAGTCGCCCGGGAAGCGGAGGCCTCCGGCTCCGTTTAGTGACGGGCGGGGTCTGCGGTCCGTGGCGGCGGCCCACCGTGACCACCTCGAACGGCTCACAGCAAATACCTCTAGGGTGTCCGGGAAAGCACGGAAGAGGGAGCATCCGCAGTGGCCAGGCAGGATACGGGCGGAAGAGGGCGGTCTCGGGGCAGACGCGCGCCCTCGGACGCCGGCGGAGCGGCCTCCCCGGGCCGCCGGGGCGGACCGGGGGCGCGCCGCCGCCGCCGGGCGGGCGGGGACCGGCCGGGAGCCCTCGCGCCGGGGTTGGCGCGGGCGCTCGCGCCCGCCGTCGCCGCCG
>NZ_JBEZWL010000282.1:0-3474 GCF_040648015.1 Streptomyces sp. NPDC029216
GCCTCGACCACGTCCACGTCGGCGGCGGAGAGCCCGGCACTGGCCAGGGCCTGTTCGATCACCCGCTGCTGGGCGGGGCCGTTGGGGGCGGTGAGCCCGTTGGAGGCCCCGTCCTGGTTGACGGCGCTCCCCCGGACGACCGCGAGGACGGGGTGGCCGTTGCGGAGGGCGTCGGAGAGCTTCTCGACGAGCAGCATGCCGACGCCCTCGCCCCAGCCGGTGCCGTCGGCTCCGGCGGCAAAGGACTTGCAGCGGCCGTCGACGGCCAGGCCCTGCTGGCGGCTGAACTCGGTGAACATGCCGGTGGCGGCCATCACGGCGGCGCCGCCGGCCAGGGCCATGGAGCATTCGCCCCGGCGCAGGGCCTGGACGGCGAGGTGCAGGGCGACGAGGGAGGAGGAGCAGGCCGTGTCGACGGTCAGCGAGGGGCCCTCCAGCCCGAAGGTGTAGGAGATTCGGCCGGAGGCGACGCTGGGGGCGGTGCCGGTGAGCAGGAAGCCTTCCAGTTCCTCGCGGGTGTCGCCGCTGCCCGCGTAGCCCTGGTAGGCGAGGCCGACGAACACGCCGGTGCGGGAGCCCTTGACGGAGGTGGGGGCGATGCCGGCCCGCTCGAACGCCTCCCAGGCGACTTCGAGGAGCAGCCGCTGCTGGGGGTCGGTGGCCAGGGCCTCGCGGGGGGACATGCCGAAGAGGCCGGGGTCGAAGCGGCCGGCGTCGTGGAGGAAGCCGCCCTCGCGGGTGTAGCACTTGCCGGGGACGCCCGGGTCGGGGTCGTAGAGCCCCTCCAGGTCCCAGCCGCGGTTGCCGGGGAAGCCGGTGACGGCGTCGGAGCCGCTCTCGACCAGCCGCCACAGGGCTTCGGGGCTGTCGACGCCGCCGGGGTAGCGGCAGCTCATCGCGACGATGGCGATCGGCTCCTGGTCCTTCGCCTCCACCTCGTGCAGGCGGCGCCGGGTCTGCTTGAGGTCCGCCGTCACGCGCTTGAGGTAGTCCAGCAGCTTCTGTTCGTTCTCGTTGTGCGCGTTCTGCCGGTTCTGTTCGTTCTGCATGTTTCTTCACCCGTCGAGGAGTGTCGGAAAAAGGTGCGGTGGTGCGGCCGCGATGGTGTGCACCTGCTGGTCCGGGCTCTTCCGGGTGTTCAGGAGCCGTCGAGCTCCTGGTCGATGAGCGCGAAGATGTCGTCGACGGTGGCGCTGCGGAGCCGCTCGTCGGACGTTTCGCCGGCGGTGGGGGCGGGGCCTTCGGTGAAGGCCGCGAGCACACCGTGCAGGCGGGTCCTGATCCGGGAGCGGACGAGTTCGTCGTCGGCTCCGACGGCGGCGAGGGCCTGCTCCAGCCGGTCGAGCTCCGCGAAGACCGACACGGCCGACGGGGCCGCGGCCGGCTGCGGTGCGAGGTCGGTGGCGATGCGGGCGGCGAGCGCCACGGGCGTGGGGCAGTCGAAGACGAGGGTGGCCGGGAGCCTCAGTCCGGTGGCGGAGTTCAGCCGGTTGCGCAGTTCCACCGAGGTGAGGGAGTCGAAGCCCAGCAGCTTGAACTCCCGGTCGCGGTCCACCTCGCGGGGGCCGCCGAGGCCGAGGACGGCCGCCACCTGGGTGCGGACCAGGTCCAGCAGGGCGGAGTCCCGTTCGGGCCCGGACAGGCGGGCGAGCCGTTCGCGCAGGGCGTCCGGGCCGCCGCCGGGGACGGCCTCCCGGGCGGTGCGCCGGGCGGCGGGGCGCAACAGGCCGCGCAGGACCGCCGGTACGGACCGCTGCGCGTCGGGGCCCGCGGCGGCCGGGGCCGCGGTGGCGAAGCGTACGGGTACGGCGACGGCCGGCTCGCCGGTCCGGGCCGCGTCGAAGAGGGCGAGGCCCTCGGCCGCACGGAAGGGGACCAGCCCGGAGCGGGCCATCCGGTCCTGCCCGGAGGCGTCCATGTCCGAGGCCATTCCGCTGTCGGCCCAGGGGCCCCAGGCCAGGGAGGTGGCGGGCAGGCCGGCGGCGGCGCGGCGCTGGGCGAGGGCGTCGAGGAAGGCGTTGGCGGCGGCGTAGTTGCCCTGGCCGGCGCTGCCCAGGGTCGCGGCGACCGAGGAGAACAGCACGAAGGCGGACAGGTCCGTGTCCCGGGTCAGTTCGTGCAGGTGGAGCGCGGCGTCCACCTTGGGGCGCAGGACGGCCTCCAGCCGGTCCGGGGTGAGGGAGGTGACCAGGCCGTCGTCGAGGACGCCGGCGGCGTGGACGACGGCGGTCAGCGGCCGGTCCGCGGGGATTTCCGCGAGCAGGGCGGCGAGGGCGTCCCGGTCGGCCGTGTCGCAGGCCGTGAGGGTGACGGTCGCGGCGCCCGCGGAGAGGAGTTCCTCGCGCAGCGCGCCGGCCCCGTCGGCGGCTGCGCCGCGCCTGCTGGTGAGCAGCAGGTGGCGTACGCCGTGTTCGGCGACCAGGTGGCGGGCGACGAGCCCGCCCAGCGCCCCGGTGGCTCCGGTGACGAGAACGGTGCCTTCCGGGTCGGGGGCGGCGGGGACGGTGAGGACGAGCTTGCCGATGTGCCGGGCCTGACTCAGGTGGCGCAGGGCCGCGGGCGCCCGGCGGACGTCCCAGCAGGTGACGGGCAGGGGCCGCAGGGCCCCGGCTTCGAACAGGGCGACGAGTTCGTGGAGCATGGCGCCGATCCGGTCGGGGCCGGCCTCGATGGTGTCGAAGGCGGTGTACGCGGCGCCCCGGTGCTCCTCGGCCACCCGCCGGAGGTCGCGGACGTCGGTCTTGCCCATCTCCAGGAAACGGCCGCCGTCGGCGAGGGTGCGCAGCGAGGCGTCGACGAACTCCCCGGCGAGGGAGTTGAGGACGACGTCCACGCCGCGCCCCGCCGTCGCGGTCAGGAACCGCTCCTCGAAGGCGAGGTCGCGGGAGGAGGCGAGGTGGTCGGCGTCCGGTCCGCCGGCCGCCGCCAGGGCCGCCCATTTGCCGGGTCCCGCGGTGCCGTAGACCTCGGCGCCGAGGTGGCGGGCGAGCTGGGTGGCGGCCATGCCGACGCCGCCCGCCGCCGAGTGCACCAGCAGCGTCTGCCCGGCCCGCAGGCCGGCCAGGTCGACGAGGGCGTAGTAGGCGGTCAGGAAGACGATGGGCACGGAGGCGGCCTCGGTGAACGTCCAGCCGCGCGGTATCCGCGCCACCATCCGGTGGTCGGCGACGGCGAGCGGGCCGAAGGACTCGGGGATCATGCCGAACACCCGGTCCCCCACCGCCAGGCCGGGGGTCCCCGGTCCGGTCTCGACGACGATGCCGGCGGCTTCGCTGCCGAGGGTGGCCTCGCCCGGGTACATGCCGAGGGCGATCAGGGCGTCGCGGAAGTTGACGCCGGCGGCGCGTACGGCGATCCGGACCTGGCCCTCGCCGAGCGGGGCGGTGGCCGCGGGGTTCTCGGTGAGCGCGAGGGCGTCGAGGGTGCCGGCGGCGCCGGTGGTGCCCGCGCCGCCGGTGGTCAGCCGCCAGCCGG
>NZ_JBEZWL010000283.1:0-3319 GCF_040648015.1 Streptomyces sp. NPDC029216
TCGGCGGCCCGGGCGGCGGCCGCCGAGTGGGCGGCCGGGCACGGGGACGCGCTGGACGGCGTACGGCTGCACGCGCTCGCGGGGGTGCTGGTCCGGCCGGGCGGGGAACCGCGCGGGGCGGCGGAGGCGGCCGCGTCGGGCCGGCTGCTGGCCTCCCTCGACGCGGGGGCGCGGGCCGCGCTCGCGGCGGAACTGGAGCCGCGGCTGCGGGAGGCACTGGCCGACCCCGAGGGCGAACCGGCGGCAACGGCCCTCCTGTTGGCGACGGCCGCCACCCTCGGCGCCGACACCGCCGGGCTGCTCCCGCAGGCGGCGCGCAAGCTGGCGTGGGCCCTGCTCACCGATCCGGAGCGGGCGTACGGGGAGGAGGTACGGGCCGCGCTGGCGGAGCTGCCGGCGCTGCGGGCCCTCGTACTCGACCGGCTGGACTCCCTCGCGGCGGGCGATCCGCCGGCCGGGGCACGGCTGTTCGCCCGGACCGGGCTGCGGCTGGGCGCGGCGGAGGCGCTGCCGCACCTGCGGATGTGCGCGCGGGGACGCCCGTCCGGGGACCGGGTCGTGGCGCTGGACACCCTGCTGCGGGAGGCCGGGGTCTCCCCGTACGCGGAACCGCTGGTGCTGCGCACGGGGATGCGGCTGGTGTGGGACGGGGAGGCCCCGGACCCGGTGGAGGCCCGGCTGCTCCTGGCCACGACGGGCGCCCCGGTCCACCGCCGGGCGGGCACCTGGGACCTCCTGGCCCGAGCGGCCGCCGAAGCCCCGTCCGCCGACCCGGAGGCCCCGGAACTGGCGGCGGAACTCCTGCGGCACTTCGCCGAGGAACTCCCGCCGGACCTTCGCGGCCGCCTCCTGGAACGCGCGGACACCCGCGGGGCGGCCCGCCAGGAGATCCCGGAGTGGCTCTCGGACGGCCCCGGCCCCGCGCACGAACGGCCCGCGGCGGACCCTGACCGAGACCCGGGTACCGGGGCGCAGGCCCTCGGGACCGAGCCGGAAGGCTCCCGCCGGGCCGTCCCCGGCATCGTGGCCCGCCTGCGGGAACGCTTCGGCGCACCCCCACCGGGAACGCCGGGCTGAGCCGGGGGCGGGTGCCGCGGCGCGGAGCCGTCTCCCCGCCCCGCCCTTCCTCCGTTCCCCCGGGGCTCCGCCCCGGACCCCGCGCCTCAAACGCCGGCGGGGCTGGAATTTCGCTGCGCGAGATCCAGCCCGCGCGGCGGCACACCCCGCGCCCGCCCCCGCGCCTGAGGTGCCGTACCGGTCCCCTACTCAGCACCCCCGCAAGGGATCTGAGCATCCGTACTCAGGCCCGGCCACCGGACGGCTTGTCATCGTGGGGCCATGCCCATACAGCCTTGTGATCCGCGGCCGCGCGTCGGCATTACCGCCGTCGGCAGCCTGTTGCCCGAGGACGTGCTGTCCTCCGACGACCTCCAGCGGGAGGTCACCCGGCGCAGCGGAATCGCGCTGCCCGCCCGGATCCTGACCCAGGCCACCGGGATCGTCTCGCGGCGGGTCGCCGCCGAGGGGGTGTACGCCTCCACGCTCGCGGTGGGCGCGGCCCGCCGGGCGCTGGGCTCGGCCGGGCTCGACCCGCTCGACGTGGACCTGCTGGTGTTCGCCTCCGCCTCGCGGGACCTGGTCGAGCCGGCCACCGCGCACATCGTGCAGGCGGAGCTCGGCTCGCGGGCGCACGCCGTCGACGTCACGAACGCCTGCAACAGCTTCGTCAACGGCATCGACCTCGCCCGCAGCATGGTCCTGGCCGGCCGGGCCCGCCGGGCGCTCGTGGTCACCGGGGAGACCCCGAGCCGCGCGGTGCGCACCGACCCCGCCGACTTCGCGGAGTTCCGCAGCGGTTTCGCCGGCTACACCTTCGGCGACGCGGGGGCGGCCGTCGTCGTCGAGGCGGTGGAGCGCGGCGGGATCCTGGACGTGGACTGCGAGACGCACTCGGAGCACTGGGAGGTCGGCGGCATCCCGGGCGGCGGCTCGCGGCACCCGCGCGGGGACGCGTACACCTACTTCCAGGGCGACGGGCACGAACTGCGCGGGGTCTTCGAGAAGGTGGGCACGGCGGTCATCGACCGGACCCTGCACCGCAACGGCATGGACTGGGACGGGTTCGCGAAGGTGCTGGTGCACCAGGTGACCGTGCCGTACCTGGAGCGGTTCGCGGAGCTGACCGGGGTACCGGCGGACAGGCTGGTGGTCACGGTGCCCGAGCTGGGGAATGTGGCGAGCGCGAGCATCGGGGTGCAGCTGGACCGGGTCTTCGGTGAACTGGAGCCCGGTGAGCGGGTGTTGTTCGTCGGGCTGGGCGGCGGGATCAGCATCATGACGATGGTCTGGGAGAAGTCGTGAGCGGCGCGCGCATGTGGGTGGTGGTGCCCGCGCACGAGGAGGCGGGACGGATCGCGGGGACGCTGCGGGCACTGGCCGCGCAGCGGGACCGGGACTTCACCCTGCTGGTCGTCGACAACGCCTCGACCGACGGCACGGCGGGCATCGCACGGGAGTTCGCGGCGCGCGCGCCCTTCCCCGTGGAGGTGATCGAGGAGCCGGAGAAGGGGGTCGGCTCGGCGGTGGACACCGGTTTCCGGTACGCGATCGCGCGGGGCGCGACCCTGCTGGCCCGGACGGACGCCGACTGCCTGCCCGGCCCCGGCTGGGCGGGGGCGGCGCGGGCGGCGCTGCTGGCGCGGCCGGGGCTGGTGTGCGGGCGGATCACGGCGCGGCGCGACGAGCACGGACCGCTGGGCCGGGCCGCGTTCACCGGACTGGTGGGGCTGGCCGCGCTGTTCGGGCGGCTGCGGCCGCAGCACGGGCGGCGGCACGGCTACCGGGCGCCGTACCGGATGCACGCGGGGAACAACATGGCGATCACCGCCGAGCTGTACCTGGCCGTGGGCGGGATGCCGCGGCGCCCGTCGCCGACGGACCGGCTGTTCCTGAACGCGGTCCGCCGCCACACCGACCGGATCTCCCGCTGCCGGGGCATGGTCGTGGAGAACTCCACGCGCCGGCTGCGGGCCTACGGGCTCGCCGGGACCGCCCGCTGGTACCTCGACCAGGGCAGCGGCACGCACGGAACGGACGACCCCCGCTGATGCTGGACCGACTGGATCACGCGCTGCGCGCCCGGCCCGAGCGGCCGGCCGTGCTCACCGCCACCCGCGGCGGCGCCACCCGGGTGCGTGCCACCCGGGGCGAACTCGCCGAGCTGGCCATCATGATCGCGAGGAGGATGCCGACGGTGAAGAGCGAGCGGGCGACGCCGACCTGGGTCTTGTCGAAGACGTAGGTCCAGCCGAGGTACTCG
>NZ_JBEZWL010000284.1:0-3262 GCF_040648015.1 Streptomyces sp. NPDC029216
GGGCCCTTCACGCATCATGCAGGGCCCGCCGGTCCAGCCGGATCAGGCCCGGGGTATGAGGGGGTCCAGGGTCCGGTCCAGACCGTCGGCCAGCAGGCGCCCCCGGCGCGGGCGGTGGCGGGCGCGGCCGCCGTGGGCGTGGGAGGCGGCGGGGTCGGTACGGGGATCCGGCACGGCTGTCGTCCCTTCCGGAGGCTGCTCCTCCTGAACGAGTGCCCTTCCCGGGCAGGGTCCCGTCCTCACGCTCCCGCCCGCCCCGCGATGCGCGGACGGCCCTCCCGGCGCAGCGGGCGGACGACCGCCGGCTTCCCGTACGGGGCCGCGGGCGCTGTTGCTTGGGCCGTGTGGGCGTCGCACCCGGGGGTTGCGGGGGCTGTGCTTGGGCCGTGTGGGCGTCGCACCTGGGGGTTGCGGGCGCTGTGCTTGGGCCGTGTGGGCGCGGCACCCAGGGCGTTCTGGCCCCGTGCCTAGGCTGTGCGGGCGCCGCGCCCAAGGCGTGCGGGCGCCGTGCCCAGCCCGTGCGGGCGCCGAGCCGAGGGCGCGCACGGGCGTCGTGCGGCTGGCCCCCGGCGACGGCGGGAACGTGACGACGGGCCCCGGGGAGCGGGGCAGGACCCCGACACTGTGCCCCGCCCGTCGCCGCGCGGGCCGCGTTGGTCCCGGCGTGTCCGCTCCGCTCCCCCGGACACGCCGGGGGAGACCCCGTTTGCCCGCCCCGAATGGCGCAGTGCGGGCCCGTGGCGCTGAATGTGACCAAGCGTGCGCTTCCCATGACGCACGATGACCGGCGCGCGATGCGTAGACCCGTGCGTCGGCGAGACGGAGCTTTCCATGAATGACCCCAGCCCCCTCGCGGCGCCGCACCACGGCGACCGCGACGGCCTTCCCCCCACCCCGGAACCGACCGACGGCCCCGACCCCGCCCACACCCCACCCCTCCCCGAACCCCCCACCGCCACCCGGCCGACACCGGCCCCCGAACCTCACGCCGTCCTCCGGCCGACCCCAACGAACGGGCCGGCACCCGGCTCCGCAGCCCAGGCCGGCCGCCGGCAGGCAACCCCGGTGGACGGCCCGGAGCCCGGCTCCGCGCCCCACGACGGCCTCCGGCCCCTCGAAGGGGCGCCGGTGGAGGGTCTGGAGTCCGGCCCGGAGTTCCACGACGACACCCGGCTCCTCGCGGGGGCCCGGGGGGACGGGGCGGAGCTCGGCTCCGCGCCCCAGGCCGGCCTCCGGCGTCTCCAGGTATCCCCGGTGGACGGGTCGGCGCCTGGCCCGGAGTTCCGCGACGGCCTCCGGTCGTCCGCCACCGTCCCCGTATCGGGCTCCGAGCCTCGCGCCGCCCTCCGGCCGAACCCCGCTGCCCCGGTGGACGGTTCGGAAACCGGCCCCGCGTTCCATGACGGCCTCCGGTCCGCCCCGGCGGCCTCCGTGGACCGGCCCGGACCCGGCTCCGGGCCCGAGGTCGGCCTCCACGACCCCACCGCGGCCCAGGTGAACCGCCCCGAGCCCGGCCCCGCGTGCCAGCCCGCACCCCACGCCGAGCCGCTCCGCACGCTGCTGGAGACGGCCGCCACCTGCCGGCCCGTCGAGGAGGTCACCGCGCTGGTGGGCCTGCTGAAGGACTCAGGCCGGCTGGCGGACCCCGGGCGTGACGCCCTGCGCGCGGCCGCCGTCGCCCGGCCGGTCGACGAGGTCCGCCGGATGGTCGCCCTGCTGGGCGAGCACCCCGAGGAGGAGGGCGAGGCGGACATCACCCTGCGTGCGGCCGCCATCGGCCGGCCCATTGAGGACGTGGCCCTGCTGGCGACCATCCTCGATCCCGAAGGCCCCGGCGCCGCCCCTCCGCCCGGCCCCGACAGCGCCCCCGCGACCGGCCCGGCGACACCGCCGGCGGGCCCGGCCGACACGGACGCCCGGCCCGACCGTCCCCCGGTAGGGGCCGCGTCGTCCCCGCCGCCGGACGCCGTCCCGCAGCCGCCGCCGGTTCGCGGCGCCCGCTCCGTACCCGCCGCCGATTCCATAGCGGACCGGGCGGACCGGCGCGGGGGCGTGCTGCGCCACGTACTGCGCTGGCCGACGGCGGCCGCCCTGCTGTTCTGCGGGGTGCTGCACCTGCCGGGGAACCTCGCGGAACCGCCCGCCCCCGAGCGGCTGGTGCCCCTGGCGGTGGCCCTGCTCTGCCTGCCGCTCGGCGCCCTTCTGGCCCTCCGGGACACCCCGGCGGTGTGGCGGTCGTCTGCGGTGGCCGCGCTCGCGGTGGTCACGCTGCACATCGTCGGCGGGGTCACGTTCTTCGCCCCCCTCGACGGCACCCTCGGCGCCCCCTACCCGTGGGCCGGCGTCGCGGCGGTTCTCGGCGGCGGCGTCGCGGCGGTCCTGGCCGGCCTCGCGCTGACCTACCGTCCTCCGACCCCCCACACCGACGAAGGAGCCTGACCCCGACGCTGGAGCCTCCGGCCGCCCCAGGCGCCCGGGGGCTCCGCCACGCCCACCGGCCCCCTTCGGCGGCCTGCCTGGCGGTCGCTTGCCTGACGCGCCCGTCGCACGGAGCCGTCCGCCCGGCGCGCCGGGGCGGTGACGCGAGGGTGGCCGGCCCTACCGGGCCAGTAGGTCCCCCCGCGAACACCCTCGGCCGCAGGGGGGCGAGCGGTTCGATCCGGTCGGCCAGCGGTGCCCGTCGGCGGGCGCGCAGTCCGGCGGGCCCACAGGAGGGAGGAGGCCAGGGTGCTGGCCGCGCGACAGCTCCGGCCCGGCCCGCTACACGGAGCTGTTCGCCCGGCGCGCCCCCCCGCAATACGCCGTCCGCCCGGCGCGCCGGGAGCGTCGGGGGTCCGGGAGCCGGCGACGGCCGCGGCGGGGCAGGCGGGGTCGGCGGGGCCGGACCGGCCCAGCGACGGAAGGCGGCCCCCGGGCCCTACCGGGCCAGGAGGTTCACCGCCCCCGTGAACACCCCCGGCAGCCCGGCGGCGAGCGGTACGATCCGGTTCGCCAGGGGTGGACGGCGGCGGGCCCACAGGAGGGTCGAGGTCAGGGTGCGGTAGGCGCGCGACAGTTGCCGCCAGGCCCGCTCGTACTCCTGCGGCCGGTCCGCGCGTACGCACCGGACGAGCTCCCCCGCCGCCGAGACCGCCAGGGTCAGCCCCTCCCCGGTCAGCGCGTCCACGTACCCCGCCGCGTCCCCCACGAACAGCACCCGCCCCGCCACCCGCGTCCGCGCCCGCTGGCGCAGCGGACCCGCCCCGCGCACCCCCGCGCCCGG
>NZ_JBEZWL010000285.1:0-3218 GCF_040648015.1 Streptomyces sp. NPDC029216
CCGATTTCCTCGGCGCTTTCGAGGTTCTGCGCTTTCGCGCTTTCCCTTTCCGGCGGTTCCGACTCTATCAGAAGTTTTCCACCGGATTTCCCGGCCTCAGATCCTGATTCAGAGCTGGATGTGCCCCAACTGAATTCAATTTCTCGGATTCTTGGGGGCGAAGAAGATCTTAAACCATCGCTGCCGAACTTGTCCAGTTCGAGGCAACCGTTCGAATCTACCTCCACGCTCCGGATGTGTCAACACCCCTCGCGACGTCCAGGAGACTAGCAGCTGAACAGGGCCGTACGCACATCAGGCCGCGGTCGGCAGTGTCGCCGTCTGGTCCGCCTCCTCCACGTCGCCCACCTCGCCGGCGCGCGACGCGCGCCCGCCCAGGACGAAGACGTACGCGAGGAAGGCGGCCTCCGCGGCGACGCCGATGGTGATGCGGGCCCAGGTGGGGAGGCCCGACGGGGTCACGAAGCCCTCGATCAGGCCGGACACGAAGAGGACGACGGCCAGGCCGATGGCCATGCCCAGGGCGGCGCGGCCCTGCTCGGCCAGGGCCGCGCGGCGGGTACGGGGGCCCGGGTCGATGACCGTCCAGCCCAGGCGCAGGCCCATGCCCGCGGCGACGAAGACCGCCGTCAGTTCGAGCAGGCCGTGCGGGAGGATCAGGCCCAGGAAGACGTCGAGGCGGCCCGCCGAGGCCATCAGGCCCAGGCCGACGCCGAGGTTGGCCATGTTCAGGAAGAGGATCCAGAGGACCGGGAGGCCGAGGAAGGCGCCCAGGACCAGGCAGACGGCGGCGGCCTGCGCGTTGTTCGTCCAGACTTTCGCGGCGAAGGAGGCCGCCGGGTGGCTGGAGTAGTACGTCTCGTACTCGCCGCCCGGCCGCGTCAGCTCCTTGAGGTGGTCCGGGGCGGCGACGGCGCCCTGGACCTCCGGGTGGGTGGCTATCCACCAGCCGATGAGCACGCCGAGGGCCGTGGAGAGCAGTGCCGTGGGTATCCACCAGCGGCGGCTGCGGTAGACGGCCGCCGGGAAACCCGCCGTGAAGAAGCGGGCGGCGTCGCGCCAGCTCGCGCGGCGGGTTCCGGTGACGGTGGCGCGGGCGCGGGCCACGAGCTGGGTGAGGCGGCCCGTGAGCAGCGGGTCGGGGGCGCTCGACTGGATCAGGGAGAGGTGGGTGGCGGTGCGCTGGTACAGGGCGACGAGCTCGTCGGCCTCCGCGCCGGTGAGCCGGCGGCCGCGGCCGAGGAGCTGTTCCAGGCGGGCCCACTGCGCCTGGTGGGCGGCCACGAAGACGTCGAGATCCATCCGGTTGTCGCTCCCCTGCCCCTGGCCCGCCCGATACGGCTACTGCTCCTGCGGCCAGCTTGGCAGACTGGGGTCCACAGGGGCGGGTCAGGTCGGTGAAAGGTGCATCCGGTGAGCGGACTGGTGACGGGGGACGCGGTCGTCCTGGGTCTGCGGCCGGCGCGGCTGCCGAGCCGGGCGCTGGCGGTCCTGCTCGACCTGGCCGTGTACTTCACCGGGTACCTACTGGTGACGCTGGCGCTGGTCTTCGCGACCGCCGGGCTCGACGAGGCCGCTCAGGCGGCGGTGGCGGTGGCGAGTCTGCTGCTGGTGCTGGTCGGGGTGCCCATCGCGGTGGAGACGCTGAGCCACGGGCGGTCGCTGGGGAAGCTGGCGCTCGGGCTGCGGGTCGTACGGGAGGACGGCGGGCCGATCCGGTTCCGGCACGCTCTGGTGCGCGGGGCCATGGGGGTCGTGGAGCTGCTGATGACCTTCGGGGTGGTGGCGTGCATCGCGTCGCTGGTGTCGGAGCGGGGGCGGCGGCTCGGGGACGTGTTCGCGGGGACGCTGGTGATCCGGGAGCGGGTGCCGGGGGCGCGGGTGATGCCCGTACCGCCTCCGCCGCCGTGGCTGGCCGGGCGGTTCGGCGGGCTGGACCTGTCGGCCGTGCCCGACGGGCTGTGGCTGGCGATCCGCCAGTACCTGACGCGGATGAACCAGCTGGACCCGCACACGGCCGCGGTGATGGCTGCGCGGCTGGCGGACGACGTCGTGGCCCGGACGGGGGCGCCGGCGCCGGCCGGGGTGCCGGCCGCCGCGTTCCTGATGGCGGTGGTGCACGAGCGGCAGTCGCGGGACGCCGCCCGGGCTTTCGCCGGGGCTCCGTCGTCCCCGTCCCCTTCCGCGCCCGTAGCCGTGGCCGATCCGTACGCGGGGATGCCCGTGGTGGTGCCCTCCGCCGCGCCGGTGCCGCCGGCCCCAGCCGTGGCTCCGGTCGCGCCCGTGCAGCCCGCGTCGCCCGTCGAGCCCGCCCCGCGCGCCACCGGGTTCGCCCCGCCGGCCTAGGGCTCGAAGTCCTCGGCGTCCTCGGCGTCCTCGGCGTCCGTGAAGGAGGACGGCGGGGTCTCCAGGTGTTCGAGTTCGATGCCGGGGGCCGAGAGGACCACGTCGCCGGCGATGTGGACGGTGTGGACCTCGCCCGTGTCGAGGGCCGTGACCTGGTACTCGTCCACCACCAGCGGCCCGCTGTCGGTGGGGTGCTCGGCGCGTGAGCGCAGGGCCCAGGCCTGGTCGACGGTGCGGGGGGCGAGGACCGGGTCGGTGAGGGCGAGGAGCCTGATGCGGGTGGCGGGGGCGCCGGGGGTCAGGCGCAGCAGGCGGGCCGTCGCGATGAGGAAGGCCGGGGAGGAGCCGGTGAAGCCGGGGGCGGCGACGTTGCCCTCGGTGGCCTCGGTGCCGGTGGGGTCGGTGCGGACCCAGGTGACGCCGTCGAGGGCGGCGCCGCGGACCTGCCAGCTCGATGCGTTGACCTCAAGGCGGATGGGGCGGCCGAGGGCGTCGACGGCGAGGTCGACGGAGCCGCGGTGGTCGCCGCCGGGGGCGGTGATCTGGGAGACGTAACGCCAGCCGGAGGGGCCGGGGGCGCAGTGGAAGTGCTCCTCGCCGAGGGGGGTGTGGTCGTGCGGGTCGTGGAGCGAGTAGCGGCCGCGGGGCATGGGCTGTGGTCCTTGGCTGGCGTACGGGGTGTGCGGGGACTGCGTCATGGGGCAGGCCCCCGGCACGGGGTGCCGGGGGCCTGCTCAGTGTGCGCGATCCGCTGGGGTCAGCGGGGATCCGTGGGGATCAGTAGCGGTAGTGGTCGGGCTTGTACGGGCCTTCGACCTTGACGCCGATGTAGGCGGCCTGCTCCGGGCGCAGCGTCGTCAGCTTGACGCCGA
>NZ_JBEZWL010000286.1:0-3085 GCF_040648015.1 Streptomyces sp. NPDC029216
CTTCGAACACCTCACCCAACGGCACGGGAGCCCTGTCCGTTGCGGGCACCAAGGTCATCACCCGATCGGTGACCACGCTGAAAAGGCTCAGTGAGCCGGTCTTTCACGACGTCGAGCTGATCCTGCATGCGGTCCTCGCCGACGCCGACGCCGACGCCGACGCCGACGTCGCCGAGCAGTGGGCGGCGGGCCGACTGGCGAAAGGCCCCGACGCGGTGCAGGGATTCGCCGGCCTCGAACCGCTTCCAGGCGCCGCGCCCCGGTCGGCGCCTGCGGCCCGGCCCGCGGAGCCGGCGGTGAAGCGGGTCCGGACCCCGTCGCCGGATGCGGGGGAGCGGGCGCGCCGGGCACGCCGCGAGCGCGTGGAAGCGGCTCGTGCTGAGCTGTCCGAGGCGGCGGCCGAGGTGGAGCGGCTGGAGGCGGAGCAGGCCGCGGCGCGGGAGCTGGCCGACAGCAGGGTGGCTGATGTTGCGGCGGCCGAGGATGAAGTACGGGGTGCTCGGGAGCGGCTGGAGGCGGCGCGGGCGGCGAGCGCGGAGGCGGCGGCCGGCGCGCGGGAGGCCGGGAGAGCGGTGACGAAGGCGAGGGCGCGGGCGCAGAAGGGGGCGCGGGAGGTCGAGGAGCTGACTGGCTCCGAAGGCTGAGCCACCCCGCACGCGGGGGCTCGGCGGGGGAACGGCGAAGGGCCGGCCCGGCGGGTGCCGGGTCGGCCCTGCGTGCAGTACTCGCGCGGCAACGCGGTGCTGCTGTGTCCCTGTTCTGCGAAGTCACCAGCAATTTCAGGGGTCCGCCGGTCGCCCGGTCGGTTCTGCACCCCACGGTGCCCTGGGTCCTTGCCGGGTGGCAAGCACGGTTTGGACAGCTGTGGACGAACGGGCCCGACCGTGCCCTGTTGGGTGGGTGTTCGTGGGGCGTCGGCGAGGTTGGACGCGTGTCCATCTGCGAGTTTTCGCTGTTCGGGGGCTGATCGCTGGGGGTCGCCTGGCCCGTTATCAACGTGGACGCCAGTGAGCTAATAAACAGGCATTTGCTGTCATTTCAGAAGGACCGAGTGGCTGGGCTGCTTGCGCCGCAGATTTGTGCGCGGCAGCAGCGCCTTCCCGAGCGCTCCGCGACACTCTCCGCGTGGCCAGAGCCGCGGCCACCGTCTGCCGATACGGGACGGCGCTGTGGCGCGTTAAGCCGACGTGGCAGAGAAGCGACAGTTGACGAAGTCAGCGACGGGCCGGTAGCCGAGGTACTGGTAGAGCGCGTTGCTGATGGGGTTGGCGAGGTCCGTGAAGAGGAGGACGTTGTCCGCGCCGTTGTTGAGGGCATCCTGTGTCACCGCGGCGGTGACCGCGCTCGCGTACCCCCGGCCGCGAAGGTGGGACGGAGTGTAGACCGGCGCGATGCGGACCTAGCCGGCGATCAGGGGTGAGGAGCCTGCCATTGCGACAGGCTGGCCTTCGGCGTTCTCCCAAAGTGTGACCCCGCCGTAAGCGAGACGTGCCTCCGCCCAGGCTCCGAAATCGCGGTCGCTGGAATCGCCGATCGCGATGGTGTACTCCTGGGCCCAGCGCACGAGCTGAGCCCGGTCGGACCAGTTGGCGACCCGAGCGCGGCCAGCGGGCGCCGGATCGGGGGCTCTTAGGGTGTCGAGATCGTAAAGGCGCTCACTGCGCTGCTGCACGACGACGGTTTCAGTGCGCTGTCGCCAGGCTTCCGTGAGCGCCTCGACGCTCTCTCGATCGCCTGACACGCCCTGCAGACTTTCCCCGTCGCTCACGAAACGGGCGACGAGAGCGACGGCCTCGGGAGCGGACAGCGGCGTGACAACCAGCCCGTGCTGGGGTGTACGAACAAAGGCTGCCCGTACCTCACCGCCACGGCTCAGTGTGCCGAAGAGCGGCACGTCGGGCCCAGACGCCGTCAACCCTCTTCCGCGCAGTGCGTTGGTCACGGTCAGCAGGACCGTGTGCAGTACCGGCCGTGAATGCAGGAACGCCTCGGCGCGGCGGAGGAAGGCGTCGAGGTCAGGACCGAGCTGCCAGGTGCTGGGCGTTTCCATACGCCATGATGACGCAAGCTGTCCGCGGCGTCCCTACCGGGGGAGGCTAATTCAGGACGAGTGCGCACGGCTGCCGGAGCTGGAGCTAGCCACGTTCGCCGAGCGAAGCGCTGGTCGGTGCATCGCCCCACGCCACCCGCGACAGCCGGCCCGGGACCTCGGGGTGAGTCGCATGCTCCGCCGTTACACTCCCCACAGCCAAGCCGTTGACCAGGCGAAACATCAAAGTCCGGCTGGAGTGCTAGCGGTGCAGGAAGGTCCCGCCGTCGATGATCCAGAGGCTGGCCGGTACCGCGCCGCACTTGACGACTTCGGAGTGGGTCTCGGGGTTGGTCCGGTTCCAGCCGACCCGGCGCTGGTGCTGCGCGTCGGTGGGGTAGAAGGTGAGGCCGGCTTCGGGGTGCTGGCCTTCCTGGAAGAAGTACGGCTCGCCCCCGAACGGGGTGACCACGATCCGCGAGATGGGCCCGGTCACGGTGATGGCGCCGTTCCCGTCGACGGTCAGGCAGTCGACGTCGAACTCGGCCCGCGTGGTCCCGCTCTCCTCGAACACGTGCTGCACCACGACGTGCCCGCGGGCCTGGCCGTCGACCGTACGGGCGCTGAGCTGCGCGGTGAGCCGCTCGCCCGGGTTGGGGCCCGGGCCGTGCTCGTTGAGCAGGGTCCAGCTCTGCAGTGCGAGGTGCTGTGCCGGTACGTGGGTGGCCGGCATGGGCGCGGCCGCGGCGGTGCCAGCCGCGAGCGCCACAGCCGTAGTGGTGAGCGCTATGGCGGTGATGAGCTTTCGCATGGTCAATCCTCGCTAGGGAGAAGGCAGTCGGGCTGTTTCCCGGCTGCCTCCAACCTCCCACCTCACCCCGTGCCGCGGCCTCATCCGCGGGGAGGTACCGGCTCCCCCCGGCGGGGGAACCACCCCTCCTCCGCCCGGCTGGAGTACTAGGATCGTGATCTCCATGCCTGAGGTGCTCAACGCTTCTGCTGACGGATGAGCACTCGAGTTGGCGAGCTGTGCCTTCCGATTGACAGGGAAGGGCC
>NZ_JBEZWL010000287.1:0-3020 GCF_040648015.1 Streptomyces sp. NPDC029216
CCGGGATGCCGGTGGCGCCGGAGCCGGCGCCGGGTCAGCCCGGCGTGCCCGCCGCCGGTCCCGAGTACCTGGACGGCCCGGGCCCGGAGGGCTCCGTGGCCCCGGCCGGCCCGGGTGCCCCCGTGGCCCCGGTCGCCCCGCAGCTGGGCGAGATCCCGCCGCAGGCCGGAGCGCCGTGGACGGCGGAGCCGGCGGGTGCGGGCGCCGAGCAGGTGGCACAGGCCGCGGCACAGCCCGTGGCACAGCCTGTGGCGGTCGAGGGGCAGGCTGTGGTTGAGGGCCTGCCCGTGGTTGAGGGGCAGCCGGTGGCCGAGGGCCTGGTTGTGGCCGAGGGGCAGCCGGTGGTTGAAGGTCAGCCTGTGGCTGAGGGTCAGCTTGCGGTCGAGGGGCAGCCGGTCGCCGGCCAGCCTGTGGCCGAGGGCCAGCCGGTGGCTGGGGGCCAGCACGTAGTCGAGGGGCAGCCGGTCGCCGGCCAGCCTGCGGCCGAGGTCCAGCCGGTCGACGGCCAGCCTGTGGCCGAGGGCCAGCCCGTTGGCGAGGGGCAGCCCGTGGCCGAGGGCCAGGGCGTGGTCGAGACCGCCGAGGCGCAGCAGGGCGTTCCGGCTCCGGAGGCCGTCGCGGCTCCGGAGACTGCTGTGGCGGCCGAGACGGCTGTGGCTCCCGAGGCCGCCGCCGCACCCGAGGGCGTTCCGGCCCCCGAGGCCGTCGTCGTTGCCGAGGGCGCCCCCGCGCAGGCCGAGGCCCCCGCCACCGCGGAGACCCCGGCCGAGCCCGTCGCAGCCGAGGCCCCCGCCGGGACCCCGGCCGAGGCGCCCGCCGAGGGTGCCCCCGCGGAAACGGTGGTGCAGGCCCCCGAGGCCCCCGCCGAGCCCGCCGCGCAGACCGACGTACCGGCCGAGCAGGCCCCGGAGTCCGCCGAGGCGCAGCCCGCCACGGACGCCGAGCCCGTCGCCGCCGCGGCCGAGCCCGCCACCGGCGAGCCCGCCCCGGCCGAGGGCGAAGCCGCCGCCGAGGCCCCCGCCGAGCCGCAGCCCTCCGTCGGCGAGCCGGCCCCCGGCTACGCCGACGCCGAGCGCGAGGCCGTCCTGCGCGTCATGCGCGAGCGCCGCGACATCCGCAACGGCTTCCGCACCGACCCGATCCCGCACGAGGTGCTGCTGCGCGTCCTGGAGGCCGCCCACCACGCCCCGAGCGTCGGCCACTCCCAGCCCTGGGACTTCGTCGTCATCCGCTCGGCGGAGACCCGCCGCACGATGCACGAGCTCGCCCAGCGCCAGCGCGAGGCCTACGCCAAGTCGCTGCCCAAGGGCCGGGCGAAGCAGTTCAAGGAACTGAAGATCGAGGCCATCCTCGACACCCCGGTGAACATCGTCGTCACCGCCGACCCCACCCGCGGCGGCCGCCACACCCTCGGCCGGCACACCCAGCCGCAGATGGCCCCGTACTCCTCCGCCCTCGCGGTCGAGAACCTCTGGCTCGCCGCGCGCGCCGAGGGCCTCGGCGTGGGCTGGGTCAGCTTCTTCGACGAGCGCGAGATGGTCCGCACGCTGGGGCTCCCGGAGCACCTGGAGGTCGTCGCCTACCTGTGCGTCGGCTACGTGGACGAGTTCCCCGAGGAGCCGGAGCTGATGCAGGCGGGCTGGGCCCAGCGCCGTCCGCTGGCCTGGGTCGTGCACGAGGAGACGTACGGGCGCCGCGCGCTGCCCGGCGAGGCCCCGCACGACCTGCTCTCCGACACCGTCGCCAGCATCCGCCCGCTCGACGCGAAGGCGCTCGGCGAGGCCTGGGAGCGGCAGAAGCGCATGACGAAGCCGGCGGGCGCGCTCGGCATGCTGGAGATCATCTCCGCGCAGCTGGCGGGCCTTTCGCGGGTCTGCCCGCCGCCGAT
The DNA here is from genome assembly GCF_040648015.1 of Streptomyces sp. NPDC029216. Taxonomy (NCBI): domain Bacteria; kingdom Bacillati; phylum Actinomycetota; class Actinomycetes; order Kitasatosporales; family Streptomycetaceae; genus Streptomyces; species Streptomyces sp. NPDC029216. The sequence continues at coordinate 1,889 of NZ_JBEZWL010000287.1, forward strand.
CCCGGAGCCGGCCGCCGTCGCCATCTTCGCCGGCGACCACGGCGTCCACGCCCAGGGCGTCACCCCCTGGCCCCAGGAGGTCACCACGCAGATGGTGGCCAACTTCCTGGGCGGCGGGGCCGTGTGCAACGCCTTCGCCAACCAGGTCGGCGCCGAAGTGTGCGTCGTCGACGTGGGTGTGAAGGGCGACCTGCCCGCCACCCCGGGCCTGCTGCCCCGCAAGGTCCGCCCGGGCACCGACGACCTCTCCGTGGGCCCCGCGATGACCCGCGAGGACGCGATCGCGGCCATCGAGGTCGGCATCGAGACCGCGCGCGACCTCGTGGCGGCGGGCAACAAGGCGCTGCTGACGGGCGAGATGGGCATCGCCAACACGACTGTCTCCGCCGCCCTGATCTCGGTCTTCACGGGTGTGGACCCGTCGGAGGTCACCGGTCGCGGTACCGGCATCAACGACGAGACGCACGCGCGCAAGGTCGACGTGGTCCGGCGCGCCCTGGAGCTCCACCAGCCCGACCCGAACGACCCCATCGGCGTCCTCGCGGCCATCGGCGGCCTGGAGCACGCGGCGATCGTCGGCCTGATCCTCGGCGGCGCCTCCCTGCGCACGCCGGTCATCCTGGACGGCGTGAGCGCGGGCGCGGCCGCCCTGGTGGCCCGCGCCATCGCCCCCGAATCCCTGTCGGCCTGCATCGCGGGCCACCGCAGCGCGGAACCGGGCCACGTGGCCGCCCTGAACAAGCTCGGCCTGCGCCCCCTGGTCGACCTGGACCTCCGCCTCGGCGAAGGCACGGGCGCCCTCCTGGCCCTCCCCCTGGTCCAGAGCGCGGCCCGCGCGATGCACGAGGTGGCCACGTTCGACTCGGCGGGCGTGACGGAGAAGTAGGCAGGCAGGCACGCACGCACCACTCGGGGCCGGACACCATGAGGGTGTCCGGCCCTGTCGTCTCTGCGAGTGCATCCTGTCGGGCGGCGCCGGACGGCGGGGCGGGGCCGGGGGTGGTCGGGGTCCCGGTGGGGCGGTCTCAGAGATGCCTTGGGGGTTTCCCGTCAGTCCCACTGTCCTTCCGGTTCGGGCCGGCCTGTCAAGGGCGCTCCCTTCGGTCGCGTCGCTTCGCGATGGCCTTCGGCC
>NZ_JBEZWL010000288.1:0-2893 GCF_040648015.1 Streptomyces sp. NPDC029216
GGAGCGGCGGCGCCCGCGGCCGAGGCGAGGTCGGTCGCCGGGGGCGCGGGCCGCCGCCAGGGGGTCGTGTCGGTCACAGGGCGCCCGGCCCGTCAGCGGGCGGGCGGGCCGGGGCGGCGGGGACCGCGGGGACGGGGGAGGGCAGGGCCCACCAGGCGGCGAGGCCGATGATCACACCGGTCAGCACGGTGGAGGGGCCGCCGATGTCCGCGTACAGGAAGTCGGTCAGCTGCCAGACGAACAGCCCGGTCGCGATCAGTCCGCAGTCCCGCATCCCGTCCCGGGATGCGGGGCCGCGGGAGGCCGTCGCGCACCGGCGCAGCCCGGCGACCAGCAGCGCGGCCCAGCCGCCCGCCAGTGCCAGGAGTCCGACGAGCCCCTGCTCCCCGAGGACGAGCAGGTACATGTTGTGCGGGGAGAGCAGCGGCTGCTTCATGAAGGCCTGGCCGGCGCCGGCGGTGTCGCTGCCGGAGGACAGGCCCAGCGAGGAGTGCCCGTCGCGGTGTGCGGGGAAGCCCTTGAGGCCCACTCCGACGGCCGGCCGCTCGCGCCACATCGACTCGGCGGCGGCCCACATCGTGTAGCGGTCGGTCACCGACTGGTCGGGGGCGCTGGAGACCTGGGTGATGGAGTTCAGGCGTTCGGCGACCATCTCGGAGCCCAGCCCGAGCCCGCCGACCAGCACCACGCCCAGCGCGGTCAGCGCCAGCAGCACCGCCAGGGCCCGCCGGATCCCGGCCAGGCACATCACCAGCACGGCCGCGCCGGCGGTCGCGATCCACGCGCCGCGGCTGAAGGACAGCACCAGCGGCACGACCAGCGCGAGCGCGCAGCACCCGGCGGTCCGCCGGGTCTTCGCGGGCAGCCCGGGGGCGAGCGCGGCGGCGGTGGCGACGATCAGCCCGTAGGCGACGACGGTGGCCATGCCCATGACGTCGCCGGGGCCGAAGGTCCCGACGGCGCGGATGTCCTCGCCCTGGTACGAGGCCCCGGTGTGCGTCGCGTACTGGACGACCCCCACCGCGCCCTGCACCAGCCCGAGCACCACGAAGCACCCGGCGGCCAGCCGGAACTCCCGGGCGTCGCGCACCAGCAGCACCACGGCCGCCGGGACCAGCACGAACACCTGGAGGTAGCGCACGAACCCGGGCAGGGCGGCGTACGGGTCCCCGGCGGTCATCGTGGAGACGGCGAGTCCGATCCCCGGGGTCCCGAGTACGAGCACGCCCAGCGGGTTCAGCGTCCGCACCCGCCCCCGCAGGGCCTGCACCGCGCAGACGAGGGCGAGGAGCAGCGAGGCGGCGTCGGCGGGGCCGACCTTCCCGGAGGCGGTGGCGTCGCCGGCCGGGAGGGGGGCGAGGAGGAACAGGACGGTCGCGGCGAGCGGCAGCAGCGGCCAGTGCCGGCGCAGCGCGCCGGCCGTGCCGGGCGGGCGTGCGGATCCGGGGAGGGCGAGGCTCATGGCTCAGCTCCCGCCCAGCCGGAAGCGGAAGAAGGAGGAGGCGGTGCGGGCCAGGATCCACAGGTCCTGCCACAGCGACCAGGTGTCGATGTAGTGGTTGTCGAAGCGGGCCCGGTCCTCGATGGAGGTGTCCCCGCGCAGCCCGTTGATCTGGGCGAGTCCGGTGATGCCGACGGGCATCCGGTGGCGGGCCTCGTAGCCGGGGTGGACGCTGCTGAACTTGGCGACGAAGAAGGGGCGTTCGGGGCGGGGTCCGACCAGGCTCATGTCGCCGCGCACGACGTTCCACAGCTGCGGCAGCTCGTCGAGCGAGGACTTGCGCAGGAAGGAGCCGACGGGGCTCATCCGGCGGTCGCCGGCCACGGTCCAGCGGGTGGCGGACTCGTGTTCGTCGGCGCGCAGGGTACGGAACTTCAGCAGGGTGAACGGCCGCCCGTAGAGGCCGACCCGCTCCTGACGGAAGATCACCCCGGGCCCGTCGGAGAGCCGTACGGCCAGGGCGCAGGCGCCCATGACGGGGGCGGCGGCGAGCAGCGCGAGGGCGGCGAGGCAGGAGTCGATGAGCCGCTTGGCGGACCGCTCCAGGGGCCGGGCGGGCCGGGGCAGCAGGGGCTGTACGGCGTACCCCCACAGCTGGTCGGCGGGGTGGGCGACGCGCATGCCGGTGACCTTGGCGGTGCCGGCGGGGTCGGCGAGCCAGAGCCGGCAGCCGTGGTCGTGGAAGAGGCGGACCAGCGCGGCGGTGCGCTCGTCGGCCTCGGGCGGGCGGGTGAAGACGGCGCAGCGGACGGAGTTCTGGATGACGGCGCGCCGGACGTCCTCGTAGGTGGCGAGTACGGGCAGCTGGCCGCCCTCCCCGTCGGCGGACTCGGCGGTGTCGGCGATGCCGACGGGCCGCAGCCCGTACGCGGGGCGTCCGTGCAGGGCGGCGGCGACGGCCCCGGCGCCCTGCCCGGGGCCGACGACGAGGGTGGAGACGGGGCGTCGCACGGCGGAGCGGCGCCACGCCTGATGGACGGACCCGCGTCCCGCGCAGGCCAGTACGACCTGGAGGCAGACGGCGGTGAGCAGGGTGTTCCAGCCGAGGGCCCGCTCCGGTGCGGCGGCGGCGAGGACGGCGGCGGCCGCGCACCACAGCGCGGCGGTCCGCCCGGCCAGGGCGGGCAGTTCGAGCAGGGCGGAGGGCGCGAGGCGGGGCCGGTAGAGCCCGCCCTGTGCCTGGAGCGCGGCGTTGACGGCGGTGAGCAGGACGGCGGCGGGGACCGCGGCCTGGGGCGGGAGCAGCGGTCCGGGCAGGGCGGTCACGGTGGCGGCGGCCGCCAGCGCGTCGGCGGCGAAGGACCTGTCCTGGAGCCAGGTCCTGCTCGCCGCGAACACCCCGATGCTCCTGAAGGCGTCCATGGTCGAGGGCCGTACGGACCTCGGTGTCAT
>NZ_JBEZWL010000289.1:0-2875 GCF_040648015.1 Streptomyces sp. NPDC029216
TGGGGCGTACTGGGCACCCTCCTCGGCCCGCGTACGGCCATCGCCCTGGCGGGCGTACTGCTGCTGGCCACCCCGCTCCTGCTCCCGCACCGCACCCCCACCCCCGCCGCCAGGCAGCCCACCGCACCGCCGAGGAGACCCACCCGTGAGCGACCACCACGCCGAGCACCCCGCGTGGAGCGAGCCCGACGGCCCGTCGGTCCCGGCCGCGTCCGCACCGGCCGCCGCCCTGACGCCGGCCGACGCCGCCGACGCGGCCCGCCTCGTCGGGTTCGGACTCCAGCCCAAGCTGCTCCCCGCCCGTGACGCCGAGTACGCCGAGCTGCTGCGCCGCTACCGCGAGGACCCCGGCTTCGGCCGGCTCGCCGACGCCGTCGCCACCGGCCTCGGCCTCGTCGTCCTGGAGGTGTCCCCGCGCGCCGGCATGGCCGTAGCCGCCGGCGAGGACTCCGTCTTCGCCGTCCGGATGGGCGACTACGCCCGCCGCACCGCCGCCGACGGCGGCGACCGCTTCCTCCACGGCCTCGCCCACCTCGCCGTCGCCGCCCTCGCCTTCCCCCGCCCCGAGGACCTCGCCGACGACGGCTACATCGGCCGGATCACCGTCAACGGCGTCGACGCCTTCGTCCGGCAGACCTGCCGCCGCCTGGAGGAGCGCGCCGAGGAGCTCGGCGAGAACACCGACCCCGCCTCCGACGCCCCCGGCCTGGAGGCCGCCTGGCGCGTCTACGCCCGCCGCAGCGCGACCGGGGCCACCAAGGACGCGCGCCGCCTCGCCGGCTCCACCACCGGCATCGTCGGCAAGGCCGCCGCCTTCCTCACCGAATCCGGCTTCCTCCAGCGCACCGGCGACGACGCCGGCGGCACCTACCGCACCACCCCCCGCTACCAGCTCCAGGTCCGCGACATGGCGGGCAGCGCGGCCATGGCCGAACTCCTGGAACTCGGCGTCGTCCCCGTCAGCGACGGCTCCGCCACCCTCCTGCCGCCGCCCGAGGGCGACGACCTCGAACTCGCAGCCGACGCCGGCCTGCCGTTCCACGCCTGAGCCCCACGCTCCCCTTACGTACCGAGAAACCACGAGAGTCCGCCGCCATGTACGAGCTGTCCCGGATCCGCCTCTACTCCATCGGGCCCGCCGGCGCACGCTACGCCGACACCGTGCTCGACCTGCGCGGGGTCGGCGAGCCGGTGCCCCATCCGGCGCCCGCCCAGGCGGAGTTCTTCGAGGACGAGCCCACCGGCCCGCCGCGCCGCCCCGCGCCCGCCGGCGTGCTCTTCCTGGAGAACGGCGGCGGCAAGTCCGTCCTCCTCAAGCTGATCTTCTCGGTCATGCTCCCGGGCCACCGCAACACCCTCGGCGGCGCCAGCTCCGGCGTGCTCCGCAAGTTCCTGCTCGCCGACGACTGCGGCCACGTCGCCCTGGAGTGGCAGCACACCCAGACCGGCGAGTGCGTGGTCGTCGGCAAGGTCAGCGAATGGCGCGGCCGCCAGGTCTCCAACGACCCCCGCAAGTTCGCCGAGGCCTGGTACTCCTTCCGCCCCGGCCCGGGCCTGAGCCTGGACAACCTCCCCGTCGCCGAGGCCACCTCGGTGCGCCCGCCCGCCGAGGGCGCCTCCGGCGCCCAGGGCCGCCGCCGCACCATGAAGGGCTTCCGCGACGCGATCACCGAGGCCGGCAAGGCCTACCCGCACCTGGAGGTGTCCTGGGAGGAGATCCACGACCGCTGGAACGAACACCTCACCGAACTCGGCCTCGACCCCGAACTCTTCCGCTACCAGCGCGAGATGAACGCCGACGAGGGCGAGGCCGCCGGCCTCTTCGCGGTCAAGAAGGACTCCGACTTCACCGACCTGCTGCTGCGCGCCGTCACCGACACCCGCGACACCGACGGCCTCGCCGACCTGGTCCACGGCTTCGGCAACAAGCTCGGCCGCCGCGCCGAGCTGATGGCCGAACGCGACTTCACCGCAGGCTCCGTCGACCTGCTCACCCGCATCGTGGAGGCCGCCGAGACCCGCGCCCGGCTGCGCGACGTCCACGCCGGCGCCGAACGCCGCACCCGCACCCTCGCCCGCCGGCTCTCCGCCCGCGCCGCCGAGGAACGCGCCCGAGCCGCCGAACTCGCCCAGGGGGTCACCGGCGCCGCCCACGCCGTCACCGCCGCCGAGGAACAGCGCGCCCGCAGCGCCGCCGTCTCCGCCGAACTCGCCTACCGGCACGCCTCGCTGGCCCTGACCGTCGCCGACAAGGCCGCCGCCGCGCAGCGCCGCGAGCTCCTCGAAGCCCGCACCCTGCACTCCGCCTGGCAGGCCGCCGAGACCGTCCTGCGCCACCGCGCGGCCGCCGACCGCTCCGCCCGCGTCGCCGCCGCGATCCGCGAGGCCGAACGGGACGCCGCCCCGGCCCTCGCCGCCCGCGCCACCGCCGCCGCCGAGCTCGTACGGGCCCTGCACACCGCCGCCGAACAGGGCGAGCAGGCCGCCAACGAGGAGGAGGAGCGTTCCGCCGAGCTCCAGGCCGTCGGCGAGACCGCCCACCGCGACGCCACCGCCGCCGCCACCGCCGCCCAGCGCGCCCGCAGCGAGGCCGAACACCTGCGGGCCCGCCTCGCCGAGGTCCAGCAGGAGACCGCCGAGGCCGTCCGCGCCGGCTGGCTCGACGACACCGCCCCCGACGCCGACCCGGCCCGCGCCGCGCTGGCCGCCAGCGACGCCGAGAAGACCGCCGTGGCCGCCTGGGACGAGTCCCGCGAAGCCGCCCGCACCGCCGCCGAAGCCGCCCGCGAGGCCGCGGCCGCCGAATCCCGCGCCGAACTCACCGCCGCCCGCGCCGCCGACGCCGCCGACGCGGCCGAGGCCGCCCACGCGGCGG
>NZ_JBEZWL010000290.1:0-2736 GCF_040648015.1 Streptomyces sp. NPDC029216
GACTTTTGTCCGCGGACAAAAGTCGGGGACTCCCCCACGGCCGCAGGTTCGAGGGGTCGCAGCCACGGCGCGGCGTCACGGCAGCACTACGAGGCTCCCGCTTCCCTTGATCTGCTCTTCCGGGACCACGGCCGTGATGTACTCCGCCTGCCGCAGCAGCTCCTCCGTGAGGCGAACGCCGGTAAGGCGTTCGGTGAGCGCCAGCACAGCCGCCTTCCGGTCGACGTCCGGGTTCTGGTCGCCGGAGGGATTGAGGCCGACTTCCCTCATCCGCTGGTTCAGGTCATCGGGAGTGGTGCCGGTCCTGTCGCCGGGCCACTCGAAGGTGGTGCGCAGCAGTCCGTTCTCGTACCAGTGGAAGAAGTCCATGGGCTTGCCGCCGTTGCTGGAGTGGGAGACCGCGCGGGTCCCGTACGAGAGGGGTTCCATGAAACTGTCTCGTGTGCCCAGCCCGCCGCCGAACTCCAGTGCCAGGGTCCAGGTGCCGGCCGGGCTGGGGAGGGTGAGGGTTCCTGTGAGGAAGGCGTCGGGCCAGTGGTCGAACTCGTCCAGCAGCTCCCAGTGGCACTCGACCAGTTCGTCGAACCCGTGACACCTTCCGCTCGCCTCGGCGCCTGCCAGTGCGTAGAGCTTCTCGGGCGAGACTCCCTGTACCAAGGTCAGTGTGTAGCCGACCTCCATTGCGAACTTGAACAGGGAGGATGGGGAGCGTATCCAGCTGTAGTCGGCTGCGGTGGCTGTGGTCATGCGTCGCATCCTGGCAGCTCCCACTGACAGAGCATGCTGAGACGAGACGGGGCGCGCCGGACGGTGCGGGGCATCATGTGCTCCGACTTTTGTCCGCGGACAAAAGTCGCCCTCTGCGACGAGAGGCTCGCGGCGCCGCTGACGAGCACTGCCCGTCGAACAGGGTTGGGTGGCGCCGGCGATCGCCCGCCGACCGGTCACCATGACGCCCTTCAGGCGGTCCCTGAAGGGCGTCGACTTTTGTCCGCGGACAAAAGTCGGAGGCTTCCCGCCCGTGCGGTGGGGCCCTTGGGGAGGGGAGCGGGGCCGGCTTGCTGGTCGGCTATGGGGTCAGCACTCGGACGGGTCTTGGCCGGGATCGGTCACGGGGTGCGGTACGAACAGGCTCAGCCGGTGGGTGTTCGGGAACATCAGGCGCCCGCAGAAGTTGTCGATCCGTACGGCGGACCAGTCGATCTGCGGGTCCGATTCTCGGAGACGGTGGACGTACGCGCGGAACTCGGACTCGTCCTGTGTCTCGAAGAGCACGTCCCATCGGCCTGTCGTCTCGGCTGTGAAGCGCGCCGCGGCTCGCTCCGCCTCGCGCTTCTGCCGCTGTCTTCTCTTCCGCTGCCCGGGCATCGCCCCAGCATCGTTGGCTGGCTGCCGTCGCTGCAAGGTCATTCGCCGTCGGCGGAGGGGGCCGCTTCACACGCTGTCCCGGACGCGGTGTCAGGTGATGAGCTGGTTGGGATGTCGGGGGGCTGCGGCCGCCACCGCCGTCGTGGGGACTCTGCTCGGTGCTGAACGCGGCGCTGCCGATTCCGAGGCGGCCCTCGCCACGCGGGCAGAGTCGTACCGGCTCTCTACGTCGAACTCCGCAGCAGCCCCTTCCGGCTCCGCCTCGTCGCCACTGGGCCGCGGGCACAGAGCCTCGCCGAGCAGCGTGCGGAGATAGGTGAGGACGCGGGAGATCTTCCTCGCTGCCGGCTGGCGGGAAGGGGCGGTCGGCCCCGACTTTTGTCCGCGGACAAAAGTCGGGGCACAGGAGCGGCGCCGAAGCTGCCGCTCCAGGCACATGTCAGGTCGTACCGGTGGCGGGAGTCTGGCCGACGCGGTAGATCCGTTCGCGGAGTTCCGTCTCGGCCCAGTCCAGGTCGGCGCGTAGGTCGAGCCAAACCCGGTCCTTGCGCTCGGCGGGCTGGTCGAGGCTGACGGCGACCCAGGAGAAGGCGCCCTGGAGGGTCTCCCTTGGGTGTTCGGGGCTGGCCACGGAAAGGGCGAAGGACAGGGCGATACCGGCTCGGGTGACGGTCATGCGGTTCGGATCGGCCGGGTGCGGGCGGCCTCCGGTGAGGTAGCGCGGAGCGTCGAGGATCTTGATCCATTCCAGGACCGCTCCCTGGACCTGCCTGTCCAAGATCCCGGCGATGGAGTCGCGTACGGCGGCTCCGGGCTGTTCGGCGAGCCAGTCCAGCCAATGCCCGGAATCCGTGAGCTTGGAGAAGTCGTCCTTCGGCGGGCCGTAGTTCGGGTTCTCGACGAACTCGCCGGTCAGCTTCCCGTCCTCGCCGACCACCCAGTACCCCTGCACGGCTTCCCCCGGAACGTAGCCGTTCGGGTCGCCGACGAGGGCGGGGTCGATCACCGCGACCGACCCGCCCGGGTTCGCGGCGGCCGCCGCGACGAGCTCGGGCGGAGGCGACTGCAGGATGCGACGCCGCTCGGCTGATATGCCCCCCATGTGGAAACCCTTCGTCTGGTTCGTCCGGGGAGGTCAGCGCCACCCCGCTCGGTGCATGTTTCCATGCTCGCTGTCTGGTTGGCGGCTCAAGGTCTGTGGAATGCGGACGGGACAGTCGTCGCAGGGGTGTCTGAGTGGCGGCGACATCAGGGCCGCCGTCCGACTCCGGCCAAGCCGGTCGAGATTCGGGTTGCTTGCGGGGCGGCGTGGAACTGGGCGACGGGCGACGCGAACGGCCCCGACTTTTGTCCGCGGACAAAAGTCGG
>NZ_JBEZWL010000291.1:0-2501 GCF_040648015.1 Streptomyces sp. NPDC029216
GCTGCCTCAGCCTCGCCGGGATCTGAACCCGGCTGGCGCCTCAGGAGACTCGAGAGGCAAGACGGCGAGTCGGGTACATACCGTCCGGCCTGTCGTGTCCCGGCCGGAGCCGGCGGAACTCCTGGCGCTGACCCGGCGTTTGAAGGAGTACGCGGCCGATGCCACGGGGCTGGCCATCGCGCCCGGTCTGAGCTGCGGCGCGCCCTCCGGGTCGGCCGGGCGGGCGGCCGGGGCGCGGGTGGCCGAACTGCGGGCGCAGGGCCTGCCGCCCGGGCTGCTGTCCGCCGCCCAGCTGTCCGGGCTGGCGCTGCTCGGCGCCGTCGCCGTACGCCAGGGCCGGTGGGGGGCCGCGGCCGCCGGGCTGTACTGGCTCCAGCCGTACCTCGCGCTCGGCGGGCCCGGCTCCCCGCTGCGCCCCGCCGACCTGGGCCGGGCCACCGCCGCCCGGCCGGTGCGCTCCCTGGGCACCGCCCTGCGGACGGCGGTGGCGGCGGCCGGCCAGGACCGGGGGGAGGGCCGGGACACGGCTGCGGCGGCGGCCGCGTACCGGGCCGACCTGGCGGGGGGAGCGGGCCGGTTCCTCGAACCGCGCCGGCCCGACTGCCCGTGGTGCGGCTCCGGCCGGCTCGCGGTCCGCGTCCGGGTGCCCGACCTGCTCCAGGGCAAACCCGGCCGGTTCACCCTGGAGCGGTGCGACGGCTGCGGGCACGTCTTCCAGAACCCCCGGCTGACGCCGGAGGGGCTGGAGTTCTACTACCGGGACTTCTACGAGGGGCGCGGCGGCGAGGGCGCCGGCCGGGTCTTCGGCCGGCTGGGGTCCGCGTACCGGGGGCGGGCCGAGATGCTCCTGCCGTACGCCGATCCGGCGTCCTGGCTCGACGTCGGCACCGGGCACGGGCACTTCTGCAACGCGGCGCGGGCCGTGTGGCCCCGGACCCGGTTCGACGGGCTCGACATGGGCGACGGGGTCCTGGAGGCGGAGCGGCGCGGCTGGGTGGAGACGGGATTCCGGGGGCAGTTCCCGGAGTTCGCGGAGAAGCTGGCCGGCCAGTACGAGGTCGTCAGCATGTACCACTACCTGGAGCACACCCGGGATCCGCTCGCCGAACTGGACGCGGCGGCCACGGTGCTGGCCCCGGGCGGGTTCCTGGCCGTCGAGCTCCCCGACCCGCAGTCGCGGATGGCCGGGCTGCTGGGACCGGCGTGGCTGCCGTGGTTCCAGCCGCAGCACCAGCACCTGATGCCGGCCGCTAACCTGCGGGAGGCGCTGGCCGACCGGGGGTTCACGGTGCTCGCGGAGGAGCACGGACCGGCCCACCAGGGGAACGACTTCTTCGGTGCGGTGGCCCTGACGGCGGCACGGCTGGGCCCGGATCCGGACCGGCCCTGGGGTCCCCCGGCCACCACCCGCGCCCGGATCCGCGCCGGGGCCGTACGCGCGGCGGCCGTACCGTGCTTCGCCGCGGCGGCGGTACTCGACGCCCTGCGCACGGCGGCGGCCCGCCACACGGACGGCGGCAACGCCTACCGCATGCTGGCCCGCAAGGACACCCGATGACGCCCCCGGAATCACCCCGCCGGCCCCCCACCACCCCGACCGCCCCGGCCACCCGCGGACTCCCAGCCACTCCCGACGTCCCAGCCGCCCCCGGCACCCGCACCGCCCAATCCGCCCCGGCCGCCCTGCCCGCCCCGGCCGTCTCCGCCGAGCCCTCCACCACCAGCCCGTCCAGCCCGTCCAGCCCGTCCAGCCCGTCCAGCCCGTCCGGCCCGGCAGACACCAGCACCGCCGGAGCTTCCGCCGACCCCGCTAACACCGGCATCCCGGCCGTCACGGGCATCCGCGCCACCTCTGCCGACCTGCCCCTCCCCGCCAACCCGGCCGGGCCGACCGGCGTCGCCGGTACCGGCACACCCGGCGCCCCCACCATCGGCGACGCTGCCGACCCGACAGAACCGGCCTGCCCCCGCGGATCCACCAACGACCTCGCCCGGCAGAGGCCCACCGACCCGCCCGACCGCGCCACATCCGCCGCCGCCCTCGCGGGACCGGCAACCGCCGCCCCCGCCGCCCCCCGCGGATCCATCGACGGCCACATCGGGCAGGCGGGTGCCAAGCGCGCCCGCCCGGTCGATGCCCTCGGCAACCCGACCAGCGCGACACACTCCGCCTCCCCTGGCGCATCCGCCGACGACCTCGCCCGGCGGAAGCCCACCAACCCAGCCGGCCGCGCCGGGCAGGCAGGTGCCGCGCCCGCCGCCCAGGGCGAGGGGCTCGGTGGTGGGCTGGCGCGGCGGGCCGGGGCAGATCCGTTGTTCCGGCTCGTCGCCTATGCGCTGGAGGCCGCGCACGGGCGGGCGCCCGCTGCCGTGTGGAGTGCGCCCCACGCCTTCCACCTGGGCTCCCCCGGGCTCGTCGCGGCGGCCGGCTGGCCCGTGGCCGTCGCCGCGGCGCCGCGCGGTGACGGCATGGTGCGGCTCAGCTCCCTCGGGCACCCCGC
>NZ_JBEZWL010000292.1:0-2385 GCF_040648015.1 Streptomyces sp. NPDC029216
GGCGCGGCCGCTGGCCCGGCGGGCCCGGCTGGAGCTGCCGGAGCTGGCCGCGCTGGGGCCGGTGGCCACCGTCGGGCCCCGGCTGCCGGGGTGCGCGCCCGCGCTGGACCTGGGGGCGCCGCGGGCGGGGGTGCCGGCCGGGTACGCGGGGGACGGGGACGCGGTGGTGGTGTTCACTTCCGGGACCACCTCGCGGCCGCGTGCGGTGGTGCACACCCGGGCGGGGCTGGCCGCCGGGATGGAGACGGTGTCCGCGCTGTTCGACGCCGGCGGCGGCGCGCCCGTGCTGGGCGGGACCTTCTTCGTGCTGGTGCCCTCGCTGGCGCACGGGGCGCCGGTCGCGCTGCCGGCCCGCTCCCCCGCCGTGCTGGCCCGGCAGCTGGGGCGGCTGCGGCCCCGGGACACGTACCTGACCCCGCCGCAGCTGCGGGACGCGCTCGGGGCGGGTGCCCGGTTCGGGGGCCGGGTGTGGACGGGTTCGGCTCCGGCGAGCGCGGCCCTGCTGGGCCGGGTCCGGGAGGCGGGCGCGCGGGAGGCGTGGGGGGTGTACGCGCTGACCGAGCTGTTCCCGGCGGCGGCGGTGGAGTCCCGGGAGAAGGCCGCCTTCGACGGCGCCGGGGACCTGGTCGGCGCCCCGCTGCCCGGGGTGCGCACGGCCGTGGACGCGCGGGGGCAGCTGCTGCTGACCGGTCCCGCCGCCCGGGACCGCTACCTGGGCGAGGAGCCCGACCCGTGGGTGCGTACGGGCGACCGGGCCCGGCTGGACGGCGCGGGGCGGATCGTGCTGGAGGGCCGCTGCAAGGACATGGTGCTGCGGCGGGCCGAGAACATCTATCCGGGCCTGTACGAGCCGGGGCTGCACGTGCCGGGTGTGGAGCTGGGGGTGCTCGTCGGGGTTCCGGCGGGCGACGGGGACGAGCACCTCGTCGCGGTGGTGCAGCCGCAGCGCGGGGTGCCCGAACCGGCGCTGCGCGCGGCCCTGTCGGAGCCGCTGCGGGCGATGGGCGCGGCCCGGCCGGACGCGCTGCTGTTCGCGGAGATCCCGCTGTCGGGGCGCTCGCGCAAACCGGACCGGGCGGCGGTGTCCGCGCTGGCGGCGGCCCGGCTGGGGCGGGGCGCGGGGTGAGCCTGTGGGTGGTGGTCCCGGCGTACAACGAGGCGGGGTCGATCGGGGCGACGCTGGCGGCGCTGGCCGCGCAGGAGGACACCGGCTTCCGGCTGGTGGTCGTCGACAACGCCTCGACGGACGGGACGGCCCGGGTGGTACGGGAGTTCGCGCGCTCGGCGCCCTTCCCCGTCGAGCTGGTGCACGAGCCCGAGCCGGGGGCGGGGACGGCGGCGGACACCGGGTTCCGGCACGCGGTGCGCGGCGGGGCGCGCCTGTTGCTGCGTACGGACGCGGACTGTCTGCCGGCCCGGAACTGGACGGCCGTCGCGCGGGCGGAGTTCGGGCGGGGCGCGGAGATGGTGTGCGGGCGGAGCGTGCCGCGCCGGGACGAGCGGCCGACGTTCGCGCAGGCGCGGCTGCTGCCGGCGCTGGTGCGGCTGGCGGCGCTGTACGGGCGGTGGCGGGCCGCGCACCGCGATCCGCGGTTCCGGGCCCCGTACGTGCTGTGCCACGGCCACAACCTCGGCATCACCGCGGAGCTGTACGTGCGCTGCGGCGGGGCCCCGCGCGAGCGGCTGGAGGAGGGCTCGGAGGACGTCACCCTGCTCAACCGGGCGCGGGAGCACAGCGCGCGGATCGTGCGCTGCGAGCGGCTGGTGGTGCAGAGCAGCCTGCGGCGGCTGCGTTCCTGGGGTGCCGGGCGCACCCTGCTCTGGTATTGGGACCGGCGTTACCGGCCCACCGACACGGAAGAGGTCCACGTCAGATGACCACCCCACAAGCCCGGGCGCGCCGGCGCGACCGCCGGGTGTACCTGCGCAGCCATCCGCTGCTGTTCGGGCTGCTGGCCGCGACGCGGGGGCGGGGCGTGCGGCGGCTCGGCGGGACGGTGCTGGTGCACGACGCGCAGGCGTACCGGCAGGCGCTGACCCGGCTGCCACTGGACCGTACGGCGGCGGGGACGACGGGCGGGGCGGCGCGGGAGGCGCTGGGCGGCGGCGGGGGCGTGCTGTTCGACCAGGAGGGCGGCGGGCACCGGGCGGACCGGCGCGGGCTGTCCGAGGGGCTGGGCGCGGGCGGGGTGGAGCGGCTGCGGGAGGTGTGGCGGCCGCTGCTGGTACGGGGGCTCGCGCCCCTGGAGCGGGGCGGGGAAGTGGACGTGGTGGCGCTGGCGCGGGAGCTGGCGGGGTCGGTGGTGTGCGCCCTGCTGGACTGCGCGGCCGACCCGCGGGAGCTGGCGCGGGCGGCGGCCGAGGCGGCGGCGGCCTCGGTACGGG
>NZ_JBEZWL010000293.1:0-2349 GCF_040648015.1 Streptomyces sp. NPDC029216
GGAACAGCTCCCACAACTCATCCGGCACCAGCCGCTCAACAATTCCCGCCACGATCGACAGCCTACACAGCACGCCAAATGAGATGACGTCTAAGTTGCACGCAGTAGACACCAGCGAGCTCGCGTTCAGCCCTCGATAGTGACCACTTTGTAGGTGAGCTGGTAATGCGCATCATCCTCTCCGTTCAGTTCCTTCGTGTGCTCGCCTGGGGGATCAAACCTCGAAAGATTCGTCGACCCCAGCCTGTCGTCCGCCCCGAAGGTGGTATCTCCGAAGAGAGCGACACCCATATTGTCGCCGTGGATCTCCCGTATCTCATTGATTTCGACGGTAGTGAGTGGGCTCATTGTGAAGAATCCTTCTGGGTCCCCCGGCGGCCACACCTTCACGCCATCAATTTGCATCTTGACGTCATCGGAGTCGCCGCCCGCGGTGTGTAGGCACTTCAGCCTAATGATCTTGGCGGCAAATTGCAGTGGAGTGGTTTCAATTGCGAACGTCTCCGGCTGTGTGATCGCTTTGCAGTCTGGGCCCACCACAGGGTCAAGATTCTGCTGGGAACGCAACGCGATCTCGGCGTAGATCTCTTCTTCGCCAATTTCCGTATCCGCGACGTCTTTGTTGATTCTTACTCTCCGACTCCGCTGCATGACTTGGCTGGTGGCCGTGAATACAGCCTCCTGGGCCGAAGTGAGGTCGTCGTCTGCACCGATGACGTCGCTTTCTCGTACCTTCACGAACTCATGAAATTGAGTGCCGAGTTCACCCGGGTCAAACCTGGCCGTATATGTGATCGTGAATTCGAAGTCCGATGCACTCACGGGACTGCCGACTATGCGCTGATCCGTCACGAGGCACACGTCAGTTGCCTCCTCGACATCTCGGTGGTTTGAATAATCAACGCGAGTTTCTCAATGACCTTTACGGTCAACGTCCAGCGGTTGTTCGCGTGTCGCGACGCCGTTACTTGGAGCTCGTAACACGATCATGAGTCGGGCTTGCTGAGGCGTCGCCAGCAGATGAGGCTGCAGGCGAGGGAGACGAGCGCGTCGTGGAGTTCGGTGCGACGTTCCCAGCGGACGGCGAGTCGTTTGAACTGGTGCAGGAGCGCGAAGGTCTGCTCGACGACGTAGCGGAGTTTGCCCATGCCCTTGATGTTCGGGGCGCCCTTGCGGGAGATGACGGGCAGGATCCGGCGTCTGCGCAGCTCGTCCCGGTTGGGGTTGGAGTCGTATCCCTTGTCTCCGAGCAAGGCGCCCGGGCGTCGGCGGGGTCGGCCGGGTCGGCCTGCCACCGGCGGGATGCCGTCGACCAGGGCGAGGGTCTGGGTGACGTCGTTGACGTTGGCCGCGGTCGTGATGACTTTCAGCGGGGTGCCGCGTCCGTCGCAGATCAAGTGGTGTTTGCTGCCCGTCTTCCGCCGGTCGACCGGCGACGGACCGGTGTCGGCTCCCCCTTTTTCGCGCGGATGTGGGAGCCGTCCACGCACGCCCTCGACCAGTCGAGCCGGCCGGCCGCGTTCAGCTCGGCGAGCAGGATGCGGTGCAGCTGGTCGAAGACTCCGGCCTGCTGCCACCGCTCCAGGCGCCGCCAGCAGGTATGCCCGGAGCCGAAGCCCAGCTCAGGTGGCAGGAGTTGCCAGGCGATGTCATTGTGCAGGACGTACAGAATGCCCTGCAGACACAACCGGTCTGCCACCGGCCGCGGCCCTGGCGACCTCGTCGGCCAGGGCGGCAGTAGTGGCTCGATCAGTGCCCACAAGTCGTCGTCCACGATCCACGGCCGAGTGCTCACACACTCACGAACGGCCGATTCATCACACCGGTTACGCCCGGCCAGGGCATCTCAACAAGATCCTGTTACGAGCTCTCAGGTAGACCAGGAGCTTGTTCCGCTGCGGCGGACAGAGACAGGCGAAGTTCCGCAGCCGCTGATAAGCCCGGTAGGTCTTGCGCTCGACGCGGTTCACACCGTCCCCGAGCCCGAGCAGGGCCTCGTCGACCGCGTTCGCCAGCTCGGCCATCGAGGCACCCTGGACATCGGCTGCGGCCCGTGCGACCGCCTGCCGACGCGACCGCCGTGGTACCTGCGCCCCACCGCTCACGGACGCCACGGTCTCAAGGCCGAGCAGGTCGCTGCCGAAGAGTCGGTAGCGGACCAGGTCGATCGACCTGCGGTGCTCGCGTACGGCGTGAACGTCGTAGCGCGTGAAGTCGCCGGCGATACAGATCAGGCGCGGTCCGCTCCACAGCACCTAGGTGTATTGCCCAGTGAGGTTGGGGACGCGGCTGGCGGGTGGTTTGCCTGCGAGCGCGGTGTGTCCTCGGTGGTGATTGTAGGTGTGGAGC
>NZ_JBEZWL010000294.1:0-2313 GCF_040648015.1 Streptomyces sp. NPDC029216
TGCTCCGGGCTGGGGGCCCGGATGCCGCGCGCCGCCTCCCGTACGGCACTCGCGCGCAGCGGCTGCGTCGGCTCCCCGCCGGCCGGGCCGTGCTCCTCGTCCGGCTCGGCCCCGGCGGCCGGCGGCGCGGCTTCGACGGCGCCCTGGAGCAGGGAGACCGGCAGCAGCACCACGGCGGTGGTGCCCCCGTACGGCGAGGGCCGGAGGTGCACCTGGATGCCGTGGCGGGCCGAGAGCCGGCTGACCACGAAGAGCCCGAGGCGGTCGCTGTCGAAGAGGTCGAGGTCCTCGGACTGCTCGATGCGCCGGTTGGCCTCGGCGAGGGCCTCGCGGCCCATGCCGAGCCCCCGGTCCTCGACCTCCAGCACGTAGCCGGCGCCGACGGGCTCGCCGCTGACCCGGACCTTCGTGTGCGGCGGGGAGAACTGGGCGGCGTTCTCGATCAGTTCGGCCAGGAGGTGGGTGAGGTCGGCGACCGATCCCCCGGCCACGGAGGTCTCGGCGAGCCCGCGCACCTCGACGCGCGGGTAGTCCTCGATCTCGGAGACGGCCGCGCGCACGACGTTCGTCAGCGGCACCGGCATCCGCCAGGCCCGGCCCGGGGCGGCGCCCGAGAGGATGATCAGGCTCTCCGCGTGGCGGCGCATCCGCGTGGTGAGGTGGTCGAGCCGGAAGAGGTCGCCGAGCTCGCCCGGGGCGTCGGCCCGGCGCTCCATCGAGTCGAGCAGGCTGAGCTGCTTGTGGACCAGGACCTGGCTGCGGCGGGCGAGGTTGACGAACACGCCGCTCACCCCGCTGGCGAGCTCGGCCCGTTCGACGGCGGCGCTGAGGGCGGCCCGGTGGACGGTGGCCAGGGCATCACCCACCTGGGTGATCTCGTCCTCGGCGGGCGGGCCGGAGGGGGCTTCGGCCTCGATGTCGATCTCGTCGGCCCGGCCCGCCCGGATCCGGTCCATGGCCTGCGGGAGCTTGCGGTGGGCGATCTCCAGGGCGGAGTTGCGCAGCGAGACCAGCTCCACGACCAGGAAGCGGCCGATGCGGACGGAGATGACGAGCGAGACGGCGACGGCGGCCAGGCCCAGCAGCACGGCGGCGCCGGCCGGGCTGAGCGCGGCTTCGGCGAGCGGGCCGGCACGTCCGGTGGTCTCGGCGTGCGCGGCCTGCCGGATCTCGCGCATCGAGCTGCTGACGCTGCCGTACGCGCCGTCCCATCCCGGGGGCGTGCCCCGGGGCTCCTTCGCGGCGGAGGCGCCGGCGCCCGCACCCGGTCCCGCGCCCGTCGCCGTCCCCGTGCCGGCCGGCGTCAGGGCCTTGTCCTCGGCACCGGTGAGCTCGGTGTACGCGGCGCTCTTCGCCACGGACTCCCACACCGCCCGCTGCCCGGCGGGCAGGTCCCCCGCACCGGCCGCGGTGAGGGTGCGGCGCGATTCCACGGTGCCGGTCAGGCGGCGCTGCGCCTCGGCGGTGCGGGTGCCCGGCAGGGCGAGCAGGGCGTCCTCGCGGGAGAGCAGTTCGGCGGCCCGGGCGAACTCCAGCAGGACCCGGGCGTCCGGCCCGAGTTCGGCGTCCCGGCCGCCGGTCAGGGCGCCCTCGACGGCGAGGGCGGAGTCGGCCACGCGGGTGTACGTCTCGTAGGCGCCGTCCGGGGTGGCACGGCGGCCGGCGACGTCCTTGCGGGCGGAGCCGAGGGCCTCCGCGTCGGCGACGAAGGCGGCGAGCCGGACGACCACGTCGGTGCGGTAGTCGCCGGAGTCGGCGACGGTGTGGCTGTCGCCGAGGCGCAGCCGCTGTACGGCCCCGTCGGTGCGCCGGGCCTGCTGTTCGAGGGCGGAGGCCTGGTCGGAGGCGGGGTCGGCCAGGAAGCGGACGGCGGCGCGGCGTTCGGCCTGGATCTCGGTGAGGGCGGCGGCGACGGGCGTGCGTATCTCGGCGTCGACCTGCCGGACGCGGCCGAGCCGGGCGATGTCCTGGGCGGTGCTCACGGTGGCGAAGCCCCAGAGGGCGAGCAGGGAGACCACCGGGACCATCAGCAGCGAGACGATCTTCGCGCGGACGGTCGCGGGCCGCAGCCGCAGCCCCGGCCGGGCCGTGGCCGCGTCACCTGCGCCGGGGAACCCGACCCCGGCCGCCTCCTCGGCGGGGGGACCCGCGTGGGCGCGGCGGCCGCGCGACGGGGGCGCGGGTTCCGGTCTGCTGCGGGGTGTGCGCATGGGCTCCTCGTTCCGGGGCGGTACGTCTGGACGGGGCGCGGGGCTCAGCGGGAGCGCGCCGGACGGGGGCGGGAGCGCGCCGGACGGGGGGCGGCGGCCCGGG
>NZ_JBEZWL010000295.1:0-2269 GCF_040648015.1 Streptomyces sp. NPDC029216
ACGAACGCAAAGCCGACCACTTCCTCGCCTTCACCAGCATCGCCTGCACCCTCATCTGCTACCGAAGACTGGCCAAATGAGATGACGTCTAAGGACTGCGCGAGCTTCGGACCCGGCGACTGTGTGCTGCGCAGTTTCACTGGTCCGCGACAACCGCCGAACCTGTCGCCGGTCAGTGGAACTGAGCAGTTGTCACGCTTCTGGCCTGGGGTTGTGCAGTTTGGCTGAGCGGGTTGACGGCTGGCTGGCTCACTGAATCTGGGCAGGAAGTGATGCTGCCATTCGTCTGACCTGCGGAGTTCCTAGCTTCGGGTCCGGCTGCGCAGATTGGTTGAGTACTGCGCAGTTTCACTGATCCTCGACACGCGACACCAGCTATCGCTGCACCAGGTGTGGTGCCCCGCCTCGCTTCCCGAGTTAATCCGGGCTCTAAATTGAGTCAAAAGGACAGAGGGCCGGGTGAGCTCAGCGGTTCCGCGGGTGGGGAATCTCGGTGAGCAGGTCCGTCCCACCTCCGAGCGTCAGGTGGGTGAAGTTGCTCCGGTCCGGTGGACGCGGTCGGGCCTGTGTCGTGTCGGCGAGTTGCCGGCAGGGGATCGTGGTCGGCTGGCTTCGGTCATACCCCGCCGAACCGCGCTGGTGGCGGCCTGTGCGAAGCCCGCTCACGTGGGGTGCTCGCCTGCCGCAATAGACAGAGGAGACTCTGATGTCCCGGCAGAATCTTCGAGCGAAGGCTTCTTTCCTCGGTGTCCGACGATCGGGCCCCGCCCGGCTCTTGGCCGCAGTCGGTCTGGCGGCCACGGCTGGAATCGCATTGCCCGGACCGGTGGCCCACGCTGTCACCGTGGCCGTGCGGTGCTCGGTCCCTGACCTTGTCGAGGCGATCAACGCGGCGAACAGCTCACCGGGCGCCGACACCATCCGCCTGGCCCACAAGTGCACCTACGAGCTGACGGCCGCCGACCCTGGAAACACCGCCAACGGCCTGCCGGCCATCACCAGCGACATCACCATCGACGGCAACGGCGCGACGATCACGCGCGCACCCGTTCCGCCCCGGAATTCCGCATCCTTTTCGTGGACGAGGCGGGCACCCTGACCCTCAACAAGGCCACCATCAGCGGCGGCCGGGCAACGGACTGCCCCCTCGCTCCCGGTCAGGGGGTCTGCGGCGGTGGCATCAACAACCAAGGCACGCTGACGGTGAACCACAGCCGGGTGGTCCACAACGCCGCCGACACTGCCAGGGACGGCATCTTCGTGGAGGGCGGCGGCATCGACAGCGACGGCACGGCCACCGTGAACGACACTGAAGTCAGCCACAACACCGCCATCTACTCGGGCACCACCGGAACCAGCGCCGACGGCGGCGGGATCGCCAACGACGGCCCGTTGACCCTCAACCGCAGCCGAGTGACGGACAACACCATCGGCGTCACCGCGAACACCGGCAGCTTCGCGTTCGGTGCCGGCCACGCCGCTTTCGCCCTCACGACGATCAAGCACAGCACCATCAGCCACAATCACGCCAGCGCCCCGGGCGGCACCGCGCTTGCCGCACTGGCCACGGGCAGCCCGCTACCGGGCGAGACGACCACCCTGACCGTGACCGACAGCGTCATCGCCGACAACACTGCCAGCGCCCCGGGCGGCTTCGCCGTCGGCGGCGGAGTCGGGACCAACTTCTCCATGTTGTTGACCCGCACCCGTATCATCGGCAACACCGTCACCGCCGAGGGCGGCACCGCCCGGGGTGGTGGGATCCACGTCGGCCGCACCGGTGAGCTCACCCTGACCAGCAGCACCGTGCGGGGCAACGCTGCTCGCGCCTCTGGCGGCACGGCCCGGGGTGGCGGCATCAGCAACGCCACCGGCGGCTCCGTGACGACTGATCAGTCGTATATCAGCAAGAACGAAGCCGAGGCTCCGGACGGCGGCGCAGCCCAGGGCGGCGGCCTCTTCCACGCCGTCGGTTCCACGACTCTGAAGAAGAGCACCGTTACCGGCAACAGGGCCGCCGACGGTGGCGGCAGGTCCGTGCCGCTGGCGTCCGCGGAGCGGGCTGGTCCTGGAGGCGGAGCCGGAAGGACCCCCTGGGGTCGGGGAGCGAAGCGTACCGACCCAACGGGCCGGAGGCCCGAACCCCGTGAAACGGGGTTACTCAGGCCTGCGGAGCAGGCCGTTCGGCTGGAGCGAAGCGCAAGCCGAACAAAGTCCGAAGCGAAGCGTAGGACTCCGGCCCGACGGGCCGGCTCTGGCTCGGCGAAGC
>NZ_JBEZWL010000296.1:0-2132 GCF_040648015.1 Streptomyces sp. NPDC029216
CGCCCGGCGGGCCGGGTCCGGCCCGGCGCCCCCGGCCGGCTGCGGCTGCCCTCGCCGCCGACGGTGCCGCGCGTGGTGGTGTCCATGCCGATTCCCCCGATCAGACCGAGCCCGGCGGTACCAGGCGGTAACTTGATGCGGGTTTTCTACGACCCCCGAACACGCTCCGCAACCACCCCGGCCCTCTGACGGCACCCTCGACCGGATTCACCTATCCGAGTGCGGACCCCCGGCCCCCGAGCCCTCAGAACCCCTCCCGAAGGCCCTGCGTGGACGCCCAAACCCCCTCCCGGCTAAGCCCGAAAGGGTACGCCCCGCTCACCCTCCCGGCCCCACGCAGCGCACCCCAGCAACGGGCCGGGCCCCTCACGCTCCGCACACAACGAACCCGGAACCCAGGGGGCGGGATCCGGGCCGGACGGTCTCAGGGAAGGGTTGGGGTTTTCCCGTCAGTCCCACTGTCCTTCCGGTTCGGGCCGGTCAGTCAAGGGCGCTCCCTTCGGTCGCGTCGCTTCGCGATCGCCTGCGGCGACCCTTGACAGCCCGTCCCGCCCCGGAAAGACAAAGACTGCCGGGAAAACCCCAAAGAAACGGGACGGTTGTTCATTGGACATCCGGCTCCCTCAGCGACCAGGCGGGCAGGCCGGTTCCGGCAGACCGGGCATCCGGCCCCTCCAGATCCCTGATTCGGGGCCTGGGGCGCGTCTACGCCCCAGATCGCTACGCGCTCCTCCCGTCTCAGCGTCCGGCGGCCGTCCTGGGCTGATACCCGCACGGCAGGACGAGGAGATAGTCCTCCTGGCCCGCCGGGCGCGTCAGATCGCTACGCGCTCCCCATATCTCAGCGTCCGACGGCCGTCTGGGGCCGATACCCGCAGCCGAGGACGATGGAATGGTCCTCCGGGCCCGCCAGGCGCATCAGATCGCTACACGACGCCCGGATCTCGGCGTGGGCCCAAACTCTCGCTCTCCTTCGCCTCGTGCTGGTACCAGACGGCGTCGGTGACCCTTCCGTCGGCGAGGGTGTGCTGGGACGGGCCCTCGCAGGGGACGAAGCCTGCTGCGCTCAGGGCTCGCCGGCAGCGGTCGTTGGACCGCTCGGTGCCGGCCCGTACGGTCTGCAGGCCTCGGTGGGCGTGGCCGAGGCGGGTCGTCGCCTCGACGAGTTCGGTGCCCAGACCCCGGCCTCGGTGGGTGGGGGCGAGCCGAAGGCCGATCTCACCGTCGGGGGTGAGCGAACTCAGACCGGCGGCCCGGCCCGTTTCCACGTCGACGGCCAGCAGCCACGCTATCGGGCCGGGTGGAAGCGGCCGGGTCAGCCCACGGCGCATGGCGGCGGGGAAGGAGCTCAGCCGCTCGACGCGGTTGTGGTCATCGATGCCGAGCAGGTGCTCGGCGGTCGCGGCATCGACCACCAACCGGTCGGACGCCCCGAGCCAATGCTGCGCGTCGGCGTCGGCTCCGGCGGCCAGGCCGATCTCCATGTCCAGGAAGTCCCGGGGCGTGTGCAGCACCAGCCGCGCGGTGCGCAGCACATGTCGGCCGCCCTCGCACCGCACCGGCACGGGCGCCACCTGCAGTCCCCCGCGCCACAGCTTCGGTATCTCCCTCAGCCGGGCCAAAACCTCAGGCATCCGCTGGACCTCGCGCCGCCGCAACGGCTTGAACTCCCGCACGTCCGGGCTGGTCATCGAACCGATCACTCCTTCACTTCGCCAGACACCCTAGGGCCAGCCCCTCCTGGTCGTCCTGTGGTGCAGGTACAAGCCCAAGACGGCCGCCGGCCGCCGAGATCTGGGCAGCGCGTAGCGATCTGGAGCGCCGGGTGGGTCCGGAGGACGATTCCATCGTCCTTGGGTGCGGGTATCGGCCCCAGACGGGCGGCGGACGCTGAGACGGGAGGAGCGCGTAGCGATCTGGGGCGGGCGCTGGGCCCGCATCAGGATCTGGAGGGGCCGGATGCCCGGTTTGCCGGACCCGGCCTGCTCGCCTCATCGCTGAGGGAGCCGCATGGCCAAGGAAGAACCGTCCCGTTCTTTTGGGGGTTTCCCGGCAGTCCTTGTCTTTCCGGGGCGGGTCGGGCTGTCAAGGGTGGCCGAAGGCCATCGCGAAGCGACGCGACCGAAGGGAGC
>NZ_JBEZWL010000297.1:0-2089 GCF_040648015.1 Streptomyces sp. NPDC029216
AACTGGACCGAGCTCGACGTCTGGCAGTACATCGCCCGCGAGGGCATCGAACTCCCCGAGATCTACTTCGCCCACGAACGGGACGTCTTCCAGCGCAACGGCATGTGGCTGACCGCCGGCGAATGGGGCGGCCCGAAGGACACCGAGCCGGTGGAGAAGCGGCTCGTCCGCTACCGCACCGTCGGCGACATGTCCTGCACCGGCGCCGTCGACTCCGACGCCACCACGCTGGACGCCGTGATCGCCGAGATCGCCGTCTCCCGCCTCACCGAGCGGGGTGCGACCCGCGCCGACGACAAGCTGTCCGAGGCCGCGATGGAAGACCGCAAGCGCGAAGGGTACTTCTAGAGATGACCACCACCACCGAGCAGCTCAGCGCCACGACGCTGCTGCGCTTCGCCACCGCGGGTTCCGTCGACGACGGCAAGTCCACCCTGGTGGGCCGCCTGCTGCACGACTCGAAGTCGGTCCTGGAGGACCAGCTGGAGGCCGTGGAACGGGTGTCCGCCGACCGCGGTCAGGACGCCCCGGACCTGGCGCTGCTGACCGACGGTCTGCGTGCCGAGCGGGAGCAGGGCATCACCATCGACGTGGCCTACCGCTACTTCGCCACCGCCCGCCGCCGGTTCATCCTCGCCGACACCCCCGGCCACGTGCAGTACACGCGGAACATGGTCACCGGCGCCTCCACGGCCGACCTCGCCGTGGTCCTCGTCGACGCCCGCAACGGCGTCATCGAACAGACCCGCCGCCACGCCGCCGTCGCCGCCCTCCTGCGCGTCCCCCACGTCGTCCTCGCCGTCAACAAGATGGACCTGGTCGACTACCGGGAGACCGTCTTCGCGAAGATCGCCGAGGAGTTCACCGCGTACGCCTCGGAGCTGGGCGTCCCGGAGATCACCGCGATCCCGATCTCGGCCCTGGCCGGGGACAACGTGGTCGAGCCCTCCGCGAACATGGACTGGTACGGCGGCCCGACGGTGCTGGAGCACCTGGAGACCGTCCCGGTCAGCCACGACCTCACCGCCTGCCCGGCGCGATTCCCGGTGCAGTACGTGATCCGTCCGCAGACCGCCGAGCACCCCGACTACCGCGGTTACGCGGGCCAGATCGCCTCCGGCGTCCTGCGCGTCGGCGAGTCCGTCACCGTACTGCCGTCGGGCAGGACCTCGGTCATCGAGGGCATCGACGCGCTCGGCGGGGCCGTGGACATCGCCTGGTCCCCGCAGTCGGTGACCCTGCGCCTGAAGGACGACATCGACATCTCGCGCGGCGACCTGATCGCGCCGACCGCGAGCGCCCCGGCCACCACGCAGGACGTCGTCGCGACGGTCTGCCACGTGGCCGACCAGCCGCTGGCCGTGGGTGCGCGGGTGCTGCTCAAGCACACGACGCGCACGGTCAAGGCGATCGTCAAGGAGATCCCGTCCCGGCTGACCCTCGACGACCTGTCCCAGCACCCGAACCCGGGTCAGCTGGTCGCCAACGACATCGGCCGCGTCGTCGTCCGTACCGCCGAGCCGCTCGCGCTCGACGCGTACGCCGACTCGCGGCGCACCGGGTCCTTCCTGCTGATCGACCCGGCCGACGGCACCACCCTGGCGGCGGGCATGGCGGGCGAGGCCTTCGCCTCCAAGGCCGAGGCCAAGGCCGCGGAGGCGGACGAGGAAGGGTGGGACTTCTAGGTCATGGCGACCGACATGTACACCACCTTCGCGAAGGAGGGCGGCCGCGTAGGCAGCGGCGCCCTCGGCAGCGGCCAGGGAGGAGTGGCGCGATGTGCGCGATGACCGAACTGCCGTCGGCAGCCCGCCTTCGCGCCCTCACCCCCCACGAGCCTTACCCGCCCTTCTCCCAGAGACGTACACCTGCGCCGTAGTCCCCGGACGGCGCGCCGAGAGGAAGTTCTCCCGTGCCTGCCCTCCACAAGACCCTGCTCCGCCGCGGTGTTGCCGCTGCTGCCGCCCTGCCGCTGCTGATCGGCGTCCTCTCCTCCTGCGGCTACGGTTCCGAGGCGAAGAAGGAGGACGACAAGGCCAATGTCGCGGCCACTGACGGCGCTAAGAAGCTGTCCGCTTCCGAGGTGCGT
>NZ_JBEZWL010000298.1:0-2042 GCF_040648015.1 Streptomyces sp. NPDC029216
CCTGACGGAACTCGCCGACTGAACCGCTCGGTCATGCCTGGGCTGCTTGCCACCGGTAATGGCCGGCCCGCGATCGGGCCTGGTGACGACGTCGCCAGTGGGACCAGCTGAGCCGGTGATCCGCGTCGTGGACGGGGCTGGACAACGAGTGTGATGAACAGGCGCTGGATCTCGTTGCAGGTGAGTGGGATCAGCTCACCCTGGAAGGCGACATCATCCTCAGTGCTCTGTCAGCCCGGGGCGCATCAGAACGAGCTGTGAAGCACCTACGCAAGCTCATCGGCGAGGTCGACCGGCACTGAACCGCCAGCGAGGCGGCCCCCAACCCGGCCAGGAGATCCGCCTCGCTGCCGCAGGCACCTGGTTGAAGCCAACAAGACGCGCTCCCCGATAGACCGGAGATACGGTGGACAACGACGCCACGCCACGCCAGGAGCCCGCCATGAGCGACGACCGAGACCAGCAGCCAGCCGCCGAACCCCAGCCGGCCGAGGGAGCCGACTCCCTGCTCGCCTACGCCGCCCGCACCCGGGCAAAGGCGAACGACCTCGCCGCGTTCCTCGAAGACGTTGCTTCCAACGGAGTGCCCGGCCCCGAGCAGACCACCCCCTGGGAGACGGTACGGGACCGCCGCCTTGCCGAACTTGATGCTGAACGGGGACACGTCGCCTGATGGCCCGACACCCCGGCCGGCGAGCACGGATCGCCTTCACCGACAGCGCCACCGATCAGATCAACAAACTCGGCCGCCACGAAATTCACGCCCTCGACCGGGCCCTGGCAGCCCTCTCCGTCGACCCCACCATGGGCGAGCCCATCCCTGGCTCTACCCCCGAGTTGCACCGCTACGACGACGATCTCGAAGAGGTCGCCGTCATCTACTACATGACCGCCCTGCGCACGGTCATCGTTGTCGCGTACGTAGAAGCCTGAAGACTGCCAGAAGCCCTCAGAAGCCCGCCCGCGGGCCGCTGAGGGCTTCTGAGTCATGGAAGGTCGATGGCCTCTCGCGCGCTGTCGAGGAACTCGACGCGGGCCTGGATGCCCTCGAATCGTATGGATCCGCAGTTACGTCGTGCTTCTACCACAGGAGGGAGGGTTGCCCCCGACACTTGGGTTACCGCGTCCCACTGTGCGGAAGAGAGTCGAGGATCTGCAGCGCGTTGTGGACTTGGGGAGGATGGCTGGGCTTGTTGCGCTTACGCCGCCACCAGGCGGCACAGGCCCTCCCTGCCCTCCGGTGGATCTCCCACTGCGCGGGGATGTAACGGAGGTCTTGCGGCACGCCGTCAAGAATTCAGTGTGGATCTTCCTGATGGCTTCTCTGTAGGGCTCCGTATCCTTCCCATCCTCCACCGCCTGCCCGAAGTACTTCTCTGCACGCTCCAGACATAGTGCGATGTTCAGGATGGCCATGGGTGCCACCATGTTCAGTTCGGCCATGGCTGCATCCATCTGTCGCACAACGTGCATTTGTTGCGACAGGGAGTCCAGCCCGAGCTGCGCAAGTGCTCGTTCTCTCTTGCGGCGCGTCACCCTTCGCTTCACATCCTCAATGCGAATCTCCAGCTCCCAGTACAGGGAGTAAGTCGCTGCTGTCGAAGCAAGGAAGCTGGTGTACGCGTCCCGCCGTTCGTCGCGACTTCCGATCTTGATCAGAGTCACCTTGGGGCGGCGGAAATACGCGGTTCCGGCTTGGCCAGCGAGGCCAGTGCCTGCGCGGAGAACACCATCGGCGGTAAGGGCAGTCAGAGGGTCCACGATTGAGTGACGCCTGGAGACCGTTTGGGGGTTCCAGGCGCCGAAGCGGAGGCTGAGCGTGCACGCCAGCGCGCGACACGGCAGGCAATGCGGCGGATGCTGCGCGATCGCTAGGGTCTGTCGTCGAAGTCCCGTCGTCGCCCGGAGGGCGGCCCCGCGGCGTCTGGTGCGTGCTCTCGGTGCGCGGGGCGCAAGACCTCGTACTGGGCGTACTCGGTCTTGCGCCCGGTGCGGCGAGAGTGCGTGCCAGGCGTCGCGGGGCAGACGGGACTTTGACGACA
>NZ_JBEZWL010000299.1:0-2022 GCF_040648015.1 Streptomyces sp. NPDC029216
GGAGGCGCCGGAGCCGGAGCCGGAGCGGCGGCCGCGGCCGCCGGAGGCGGGAGCGGCGGCGCCGGACGCGCCGGTGCGCGGTGCGCCCGAGCGGCGGCGCGAGGAGCCCGAGCCGGAGCCCGAACCGGTGCGCGGCTTGGGCTGCGCGGGCTGCGGGACCTCCAGCACGACGGGGATGCCGGAGGGCTCGCGGGCGCCGGTCAGCTGGGTGAGCTCCTCGTCGGAGGACTTGATCTGCGCGGTGCGCGGGGAGATCCCGGCGTCCGACATCAGGCGGCTCATGTCCCGCTTCTGGTCGGGCAGGACCAGGGTGACGACACTGCCGGACTCGCCGGCGCGGGCGGTGCGGCCGCCACGGTGCAGGTAGTCCTTGTGGTCGGTGGGCGGGTCGATGTTGACGACGAGGTCGAGGTCGTCGATGTGGATGCCGCGCGCGGCCACGTTGGTGGCGATCAGCGCGGTGACCTCGCCGGTCTTGAACCAGTCCAGGGTGCGGTTGCGCTGCGGCTGGGAGCGTCCTCCGTGCAGGCCGGAGGCGCGCACGCCCTCGGCGAGGAGCTTCTTGACCATGCGGTCGACGCCGCGCTTGGTGTCGACGAACATGATGACGCGGCCGTCACGTGCGGCTATGCGCGTCGCCACGGCCTTCTTGTCGGTCTCGTCCATGACGTACAGGACGTGGTGCTCCATGGTGGTGACCGCGCCGGCCGACGGGTCGACGGAGTGGCCGACCGGGTCGCTCAGGAACATCTTGACGAGCTTGTCGACGTTCTTGTCGAGGGTCGCCGAGAACAGCATGGTCTGGCCGCCGGGCGCGACCTGCTTGAGCAGCGCGGTGACCTGCGGCATGAAGCCCATGTCGGTCATCTGGTCGGCCTCGTCGAGGACGGTGATCGACACCTGCGAGAGGTCGGCGTCGCCGCGGTCGATGAGGTCCTTCAGGCGGCCGGGGGTGGCGACGAGCACCTCGGCGCCGCGCCGCAGCGCGCCCGCCTGCCGGTTGATGGACATGCCGCCGACGACGGTCGCGACGCGCAGGTTGACGGCCGTGGCGTACGGGGTCAGGGCGTCGGTGACCTGCTGGGCGAGCTCGCGGGTCGGTACGAGGACCAGCGCGAGCGGCGCCTTGGGCTGGGCGCGGCGGCCGGAGGTGCGGGCGAGCACGGCCAGGCCGAAGGCGAGGGTCTTGCCGGAGCCGGTGCGGCCGCGGCCGAGCAGGTCACGGCCGGCGAGGGAGTTCGGCAGCGTGGCGGCCTGGATCGGGAAGGGCTCGGTGACGCCCTGGGCTGCGAGGGTCTTCAGCAGCGCCGCGGGCATGTCCATGTCCTCGAACGCGGCCACCGGCGGGAGGGCCGGGGTCTGCGGTTCGGGCATGGTGAATTCCTGGGGCCGGGCTACGGGTGCGGGCTTCTGCCGTCCCGCACCAGCCTTCGGACGTCCCTGGGCCGCACCTCTGCCCCGGCTGGGGCGGCGGCCGGGTCGTGCGGAGCTGGAGCTGGTCATGCGGAAAAGCCCTCCTGAAACCGGCAAGGTAAGACAAACGGTTAAAACAGCAGACAAGCCGGGGCCCGCACCTCGCGGCGCGGACCCCGGCATGCTGAAGAACTTAGGCGGGAACGATGTTCTCCGCCTGGGGGCCCTTCTGGCCCTGCGTGACGTCGAAGGACACGCGCTGGCCCTCCTGGAGCTCACGGAAGCCGTTCATGGCGATGTTCGAGTAGTGGGCGAAGACGTCCGGGCCGCCGCCGTCCTGCTCGATGAAGCCGAAGCCCTTTTCCGAGTTGAACCACTTCACGGTGCCAAGTGCCATTTGAATCTCCTGAATAGGCGGCAAGGGCCCCATCCGGGAGAATCCGGCAAAAACAATAAAAGCGCCTGCGGAGCAATCCCGTCAGGCGCACATAAAGTTCATGGGTACCACAACTGCAACGCCACAACGTTAGCACACCTCGGCCGCGGCCCGCTGCCGCCGGTGGCGGGGCGCGGGCGCGCGGGCCCCCGCCCCCCCCCCCCCCCCCCCCC
>NZ_JBEZWL010000300.1:0-1967 GCF_040648015.1 Streptomyces sp. NPDC029216
GGCGCCGGGCAGGGCTGGTGATGCCCACAACAGGCGGCCGAGCGGGTCGGTGAGGACCTGGACGTTCATGCCGTGGCGCTTGTGCTTGCCGGAGTAGTAGGGGGTGTCGGCGGCGATCCGGTCGATCGACAACAGCGTGCCGTCCAGGATGACGAACGCCTTGCGCGCGGCCGTCCTCATCACCTCGGCCGGCGTCGGTGCGAGAGCGGCCAGCACATCGATGGCCTCGCGTATGTAGCGGTACACGGTCGCAATCCCGATTAGATATCGGCCATCGGTCAGCATTCAAAGCGCTGGATAGCCGAAGAATCGGACTGGGGAATCTTTTCGGCAAATCGCCGCAAAAGAGGTAATAGGGAAATAGAAATGTCTGGATATTTACATATAAATTGGCCGAGGTGGTTTTGGGTCAACGGGTTCAATTTTTATTTGCTGGTAGGTGTGGACTCGTGAAGGATCTCTCCCGTCCCCAACAGGGGGAATCAGGGGGAGGGAATTTTTCGTGAAGATTGCCGGTAGATCCGTCACTCTCGCCATCGCGGGCGCAGCCATTTCGGCTATAGGCCTCGCGACGCCGGCCGCCGCGGACGTGTCTGCAACCGCCAGCGCCTCCGGAGTCGCCATCACAGTCCACCATCGAGGGGACGGCACCCAGCCGCCTGCAGCTCTGGGCAACCCGTCTGAATGGGGTGTCGTGACGTTAAAGATGGGTGCATCGACGACCCCTTTCGGCCCGCAGGGGCAGGCATGCGTCAATCCGTCCAGCGGTGGCACCTGGTGTTACGGCTGGTCCGCAAGGGAGGTCAGCCCCGGGGTATTCAATAAGTACTGCTACTCGAATTACCTTCACGGGTCGAAGGGGCACTCGTCCACGGTGAATCTCGCGGGCGATACGCATCGTGCTTGGGCCCTGGCTGGCAGCACGTCCAACGCGAACCTTACCGCGGGTATGGCCTACACCTGTTCCACCTACTACAGCGTCGATTAGGTTCTGATCACCCACGCCGAGCAGTAACTCCTCGGAGAGTGCGGTAGGTTGGAAAGCCACTCTGGGGCTGTTCGGTCGCCCGCGGAGCCCCAGAGTGGCGCCACCTCCAACTCGGGCTTACCCACTGAACGGGGGAAGGAAAATCACACGCTTTGCACGCGCTCGCGTTGTACCAGTGGCTGTGTCGCTCGGAGCGGGTTTGCTACTTGGCCTAGTGGGCCCCACTGCCGGAAAATGGGATAATCCCGTTTGCGTCGCTGTAAGTATTGTCTTTTCTAGTGGCTGGCCGTGGGCTTGCTACGCATTCCTGGTGGGCTATTTTCGCCGATCTAAAATGGAGTCGGCTTTTGTGGCGGCGGCGGGATTGGCCGTCGGCGTCGTCGCGTATTACTTCTTCAAGGACATGAACCCTATCATTCCGGCCGGAATGAAGTCGGCCGCCTCCATTCCGGCTGAAATGGAGATGGAATCTGGCGCGTCCAGCGAGGGGCAAATTCTCGTGTGGGGAATAGCGGCGTTTGTGTTTGGTGCACCTGTGGGACTCGTGGGGAACGTAGCGCGAACGCCCGGCGTTGGTGGCCTTCTGTTCCGTCTGCTTGTTCCGTTGATCGCCTTCTTCGAGGCGACCCAGCGATTGATCGTAGAGGCGGAGTCTCAGCGGCCAGCTTTCTCAATGACCTGGAACGTCACTCGCGTCGCAGCATGCGTCGTCGCGGTGGCTCTCGTGGGACACACAGTGCGGAGCTGGCGTGTTCGACGTAGCCGAGCCGACGGGCGGGTGGAATCTGCTGCGCCTGCGCGGCGTCTCTGACCCTTGGTCCACCAAGACAGCTGAATCGCGACAACGCAAGGCAGCCCCGCCCCTGGAAGAGGACGGGGCTCAGTGAGCCTTTTCAGTGTTGCCTCTCCAGGGTGAGGACCGCGGCGGCGATGTCCGTCATGCGGTTCGGGCTGCAGCGGCTCCGGCGGAAGATCCGCC
>NZ_JBEZWL010000301.1:0-1922 GCF_040648015.1 Streptomyces sp. NPDC029216
GCCCTGCCTTCATGCCCGGACACTCGCAACATCACCCGACCCAGAACCCTGTTCGAACCCAAACGCCCCCACGCTCGATAGAACAACGGGTTCTCGGCGTCCGGCGGCCGTCTTGGGCTGATACCCGTAGCCGCGGACGGGGGTTCCGTCAGCGAGGGGGTGGGGCGACCGGGTCTCGGGGAATCCGCCTTTGGAACCAGGCCACGTCCCAGAAGGTGCCGAATTTGTGGCCGACTTGTTCGAAGCGACCTGCGGGCCGGAAGCCGAAGCGTTCGTGGAGCCGCTGGGAGGCCTCGTTGGGCATGGTGATTCCGGCGAGTGCCAGGTGGACGTCCTCCTGCTCCAGCAATTCGAAGAGGGAGGTGTAGAGCAGGCTGCCGACACCACGTCCCACGTGTTCGGGCGCCACGTAGACGGTGGTTTCCACCGACGTCGCGTAGGCCGGCTTGGGGCGGAACGGGCTGCTGGTCGCGTAGCCGAGGAGCTTTCCGCCTTCCTCGGCCACGAGGAGCCGGTGTCGGCCGGATGCGGGATGGGCCAGCAGCCACGGCCGACGCTGATCGACGGTGAAGGGGACGACGTCGAAGGTGATCGGCGTCTCGACCACATAGTGGTTGTAGATGCGGGTCAGCTCTTCGAGGTCGCTCTCGGTACCGGGCCGGACCTCGGCCCCGCTCGTAGTCATCTGCGTGACGGTAGTCGGGGCTCGTTACATCGGGGTTTCGCCTCCAGGAGGCTATCCCCCGGGCAGATCCGCCGGGTAGCAGGCAGGCGGCGGGCCATGCCGCACCGGAAGGATCGGGGACGTCCGCAATCCCCCACCCCGAATCGAGTCCGTCATGACGCACGCCTTGCAGAAGCCGTCCAGCGGCCTGGCCTCGTCAACGCCTGCGGTGATTCGTGGAGCATTCGCCCTCTGGGTGACGGCGGTGGCGGCCGGTGTGTTCGAGACGGTGCTGGCCGTCGGCAGGATGGCTGCCGACGGGACGGGCTCCGCCTCGGAGATCGCCGTGGGTCTGGCCATACGGATTCCCGTCTTCGCCGCCGCCCTGCTGATCGCAGTCCAGATGCGCCGGGGACGCCGTTGGGCGCGGATCGCGCTGACCCTCGGCCTCGGGGTCGTGGGTACGGCGTCGATGGTCGCCCAACCGATCCGCGCCTGGGCCCAGGGCCGTTCCCTCAGCACCGCACTCCAAGAGGCCGGGGCCATGGACTTCGCCTTCGCCGCCAGTCGCGTGCTCCACGTCGCGGCCGTGCTCACCGCCGTGGTGCTGATGTTCCTCCCGGCCGCCACCCCCCACTTCGCCAACAAGCGAGCCTGACAGCGAGCCAGGACGGCCGGTGTTGGGTCCCGACCCCTCCCTGATCGTCCTGCGGCGCCGGGAGCGACAGCAGGAGCGCGTAGCGATCTGATGCGCCAGGCAGGCCCGGAGGACTATCTCCTCGTCCTGCCCTGCGGGTATCAGCCCAAGACGGCCGCCGGACGCCGAAATCTGGGCAGCGCGTAGCGATCTGACGCGCCAGGCGGGCCCGCAGGACTATTCCATCGTCCTTGGCTGCGGGCATCGGCCCCAGACGGCCGCCGGACGCCGGAATCTGGGCAGCGCGTAGCGATCTGATGCGCCAGGCGGGTCCGGAGGACCATTCCATCGTCCTTGGCTGCGGGCATCGGCCCCAGACGGGCTGCGGACGCTGAGACGGGAGGAGCGCGTAGCGATCTGGGGCGGGCCCTGGTCCGGAATCGGGATCTGGAGGGGTCGGATGCCCGGTCTGGCGGGCCCGGTCTGCTCGTCTCATCGCTGAGGGAGCCGGATGGTCAAGGATCGTCCGGACCGTTCCTTTGGGGGCTTCCCGACAGTCCTTGTCTTTCCGGGGCGGGGCGGGCTGTCAAGGGTGGCCGAAGGCCATCGCGAAGCGACGCG
>NZ_JBEZWL010000302.1:0-1851 GCF_040648015.1 Streptomyces sp. NPDC029216
CGCCGGCCGCCGACGGCCTGGACTTCCAGGCAGGCCGGCACGCGCGGCCGCCCCGGCCCCGCGAGCTGCGCCGCGAGCCCCGCCCGGTCCGACGGGCCCGGCCCGGCCGCCGGCAGGGCGTCCGCGAGGGCCCGGTACTGCTCCAGGCAGCGTTCGGCCACGGCCCGCAGGAGCGTGTCGCGGGTCGGGAAGTAGCTCTTGGCGGTCGGCGGCATCTCGGCGGCGGCGTCGACGGCCCGGTGCGTCAGCCCGCACCCGCCCGCCTCGGCCAGCACGGCCACGGCGGCGTCGCGCAGCCGGCCCCTGCGGTCCTGGTTCACCTCGGCAGCCTAACCACAGCCGTGGTACCGCGGATGGGGTACCACGGCTGTGGTGGGCGGGTGCGGGCCGCGCTCGGGCTGCGGGGTTCCACGGGAAGCGGGGGACGGGCCACGGCCGTGAACACGCGGGGAACGGCGCCCTGGTGGTCGGCGCGGGCGTCGGCGGGCTCGCCGCCGCCATCGGGCTCCGCCGCGCGGGCCGGACCGTGCGGGTCCTGGAACGCCGCACCACCCCGGAGCGCTACGGCACCGCCTTCGGCATCCATCCCACCGCCCAGGCCGGCCTCGGCCGGCTGGGCGGCCCGGGGATCGCCGACCCGCAGGCCCGGGAGGCGGTGCTCGTCGTCGGCGCCGACGGCACGAACAGCGCCGTCCGCACCGCCCCCTTCGGCTCCCGCGGCCGCGTCCGCACCCTCGGCACCGTCGCCTGGACCGGCATCGCCGGCTTCGAGACCGGGGCGTACGGGGAGACCCGGGGCGACGGCCGCTCCTTCGGCATGACCCCCGTCGAGCCGGGCCGCACCAACCGGTACGCCGAGCACGCCCGGGCAGGTCCGGGACGCCTTCGCGGGCCGGGCCGGCACGACCCCGTGCCGCGGATCCTCGCCGACACCGGCCCGGCGACCTGGATCCGCTACGAGATGCGCCACCTCCACCCGGGCGCTCCCGGCCCTCGTCGGCGACGCCGCGCACGCCCCGCGTTTGGCCCGCCGCGGGGACGGGCAGGCGCCGGATGCGCCGAGTGGCGCAGAGGTGGTGGCGGACATGCGGAACGTGGGTACGCTGCTGCTCATGACGGGTCACCCCCCGGGTCCCCTCTGGACGGGCCGGGCCTCCAACCGTGCGCAGTGGCTGCTCGCCGCGGCCGGTGCGGCCTGTCTCGCGCTCGGCGTCGAGCTGGCCGTCGACAACTCCTGGACCTCCGGATACGTTCCGCTCCTGATGTCCGTGATCGGCTGCCTGGCCGCCGGGCTGCTCATCCTCTACGGCACCCTCGCCTTCGTGTACGTGGCCGTCACCGTCGACGCCGAGGCGATGGAGGTGCGCTGCGGCCACATCGGCCTGCCCCGCCGCAAGATCCGCCTCGCCGAGGTCACCGCCGCCGAGTTCGTCCCCCGCGTCACCCCGCGGCAGTGGGGCGGCTGGGGCTACCGCTGGCGGCCGGAGAAGGGCACCGCGGTGATCGTGCGGCGCGGGGAGGGCGTGGAGCTGCGGCTCGGCGACGGCAAGCTGTTCACCGTCACCGTCGACGACGCCGAGAACGCCGTCCGCGTCATCCGCACCCACCTGCGCGCCCTCGCCCGCTGAACCGGTCCCCCGCACCGGCCCTCCCCTCGGGCCTTACCGGTCCTTGGGGTACGGCCACGTACACTCCGCCAGATGAGCAGCAGTGTCACCCGGGCCGCCGCGAGCGAGCCCTCGCAGCCCGCCGGACCAGCCGTAGCGGAACCCACCCCCGCAGCCGCCGCCGGAGCCGCCGAGGCCGCCCCGGGCGCGGGCAGGCGCTGGGCCGGCCGGCTGGCGCGCCCAG
>NZ_JBEZWL010000303.1:0-1849 GCF_040648015.1 Streptomyces sp. NPDC029216
GTGGTGATCGCGGTCTTGTTCTTCTCCAGCGCGTCCAGGTCACCCGTGAACTGCGGAATCGTGCACGGATTGATCGGTACGTGGTCGGTCACTTCGTCCCCACCCCCGGAAGGTCGATGTTCAGTCGGCGGATCCGGTGACGGCGGCGACGATCTCCCCGATGAGCCTGGCCGCCTTCAGCTCGTCGAGCTCGGCCAGGCCCGCTTCCTTCAGCTCGGTCTCGGTGGCGGGGATCGCGTCCGTCGGCTCCCAGCGCAGCTCGCGGCTGAACAGCTCGTCCTTCTGCTCGCCGCGCAACGCCCGCCGCCTGAGGAGGGGGCCCTGGCCGTCCTCCGCGGTGTAGTAGACGATCCGGCCGTCGGCGTCGAGCGCGTCGAGGACGGCATCGCCGAGCAGGGCGACGGGCGGGTTGCCGAGGTAGCCCGCCAGGGCGCCGAGACGGAAGCTCACGCCCGTCAGATCGAGAGCCCCGGAGTTGTCCCGTACGAACTCGCCGCCCCGCTCGTAGAAGAGGATCAGCGGCTCGTAGAGGTCGGGGAGGTCCGAGAAGGCATCCGGGTTCTGCGCCCGGAGCGCCGCCAGGCGGATCGCGCCGGAACAGGTGTTCCGTACCTCTCCGTTGGGGAGGCGCTTGAGGAATTCCGCGAGTTCGGAGTCCTGTTCCGGGGCGAGCCGGAATTCGGGGTCCACGTACGTGGCGATGTCGAAGAACGGCCAGACGCCCTCGGCTTCCGCGTACGCCCGCGACCACACGGCCGCCCGCCGGAGGTATTCACGGAAGAGGATCCGGCGCGACTTGACGTGCCCGAACGCGAAGTCCCAGTCACCCGCCCACTCCACGGCGCGGAGACGGTTCAGCACGGCCGATGCCGTAGGAGCGGTCACTTGAGCTCGATTCCCTTCGCGCGCAGCTCGTCCTTCAGAGCCGCCACCACTTCGTCGATGTTGGACAGGTCGGACGCCAGATCGACCTCAGGAACGTCGAACCCCGCCCTTTCCCACTGGCTGAATCCGCCCCTGCGCTCGTTCACCGCGAGGTCGTGCGCGCCGGCGTCACGAGGGCTGCCGGGGAAGTCGCGATAGTACTCGATCGGGCCGTCGCCGTTCTGGAACGACTCCCACAGGTGCGGGGCGTCGACGGTGTAGGGCAGGCCCGCCTCCATCAGCTGGCTCTCGACGTATTCGTGCCCGATGTACCGCTGGAACTTCGTCGCCTCGTCAGGGGTCAGCTCGCGCCTGCTCGCGGCTTCCCAGATCTCCGCGATGTCGCTGCGCGGCGTGAAGTAGCCGTGCCTGGAGAGGGCGGGTCCCTCGGGTACCACGTGCTCGGTGAGGAAGAAGTGGGTGCGGACACGGTCCAGTACCGTCGGGCTGATCCCGGTGTTGTCGGAGATGGCCCCGATGTTCAGGCTCTCCGGGTCGGCCCGGACACCGTCGTAGAACTCCGCCGCCTTGACGTGCTCGGCGGTGGGCTCCTCGATGTAGCGCCCACCGTCCGGCCGGGGCTCGGACCCGCCGGGGAGGATCCCCTCGTCGGCGCCGCCGTGGGGGCCGTCGGGGAGGGAGCCGCCGCCCGGGCCTTCGCCCTGGTGCGGGACCGTCGGGCCGTCTCCGTGGCCGCCGCCGCCCGTGCCCGGGCCGTCGCCGTGGCCGCCCGTGGACGGGCCGTCGCCGTGGCCGCCCGTGGAGGGGGTGTCCGTGTGGCCGCCGGTGGGGGTGGTGTCCGTGCCGCCGTGGCCCGGGGTCGGGCCGTTGCCGCCGGGGTCGGTGTGGCTGTTGTGCGGGGTGTTGTCCGCCATGCCGCCCGGGGTGTGGGACGTGCCGCCGCCCGGGGTGTGGGACGTGCCGC
>NZ_JBEZWL010000304.1:0-1791 GCF_040648015.1 Streptomyces sp. NPDC029216
GGCACCCAGCGCATCGGCCGGCCCGCCGCCGGGGCCACCGCTCAGCGCGCCGCCCGTCCGGCCGCCCAGCCTGTCGGCCGGCTGGTCGTCCGGCCTGGCGTCCGGTGCGTCGGCTTGGGTGGTGGTGGGTTCTGGGGCGGGGGTGAAGAGCGCGCGGTAGGCGGGGTGTTGCCATAGGTTGGCGTGGGTGTCGGTGGCTCGTAGTCTGCCGTCCTCCAGCCAGACGACGAGGTCCGCGCGGGCGGCCGTGGTGGCGCGGTGGGTGACGATCAGGCGGGTGCCGGGCCGTACCTCGTGGGCCAGGGCTTGCTCCACCCGGCGGGCGGTGACGGTGTCCAGGCTGGAGGTGGCGTCGTCCAGCACCAGGAGCCGGCCCGCGTGGCAGAACGCCCGTGCCAGCCCCAGGCGTTGGAGCTCCCCGCCGGACATCGGGGCGTCGCCGAGCGGGGTCCGGTAGCCCTCGGGCAGGCGGCGTACGAACGCGTCCGCCCCGGCGGCCCGGGCCGCGGCGCGTACCGCTTCCGGCGCGGGCCGCGGTGGCGATCCGAAGGCGACGGCCGCGGCGACGTCCTCGCCGAACAGGGCCGGCCGGTCGAAGGCGTGGCCGACCTCCCGGCGCAGTGCTCCGGCGGTGAGCTCCTCCAGCGGGGTGCCGTCCAGCAGCACCCGGCCGCCGTCGCAGTCGGTGAGGCGTCCGGCGACGGCGGCCAGCAGGGTCTTGCCGGAGCCCGAGCGGCCCACGACCGCGGCGGTGGTTCCGCCGGGGATCCGCAGGTCGACGTCGTGCAGGACGGTCCTGCCCGCGCGTTCGACGCGGACGCCGCGCAGCTCCAGCGTGCCGGGGCCCTCGGCGGCGTGTTTCCGGTCCCCCCGGGGGAGTTCGGGCAGATCGAGGAGGGCGGCCGTACGGCGGGCGGCGGCCCTGCCGCGCACCACCGTGGCTAGCCGGCCGGTGACGGCGCCCGCGCCGGCCGCGAGGCCCGCGTAGCGGACGGCGGCGAGCAGGCCGCCGACGCCGAGCTCCCCGGCCGCCAGCCGGAGCCCGCCCACGCCGAGGACCACGTACAGCAGGAGCGGCATCAGCGTGCCGGTACGGGCGACGGTCGCGCCGTAGACCCGCCACATCCGGCGCCCCTCACGGCCCAGTTCGGGCAGTCCGGCGAGGATCCGCGAGGCCTCCCGCTCCCCGGTGCCGGCCGCGGCGATGGTGCGGGCGCCGGCCAGGGCTTCCGCGAGCCGTCCGGCCATGGCGAGCTGTACCCGCTGGTACCGGCCGACGCTGGCTCCCGACGTACGGGCGAAGGTCCGCAGCAGCAGGGCGAGCAGGGGCAGCCCGGCCAGGAAGGCCAGGCCGGTCCACACGTCGACGAGGAACAGGGCCACGAGTCCGCCGAGCGGCGGCAGCAGGGCCGTCACGGCGGTGGCCACGGCGGCGGGAACGGTTCCGGCGGCGGTGGCGTGCGCCGTGAGCCGGGCCGCGATCTCGCCGGGGGAGTGGCGGCCCGCGTGGTGCGGCGCGGTGCGCAGCAGGCCGGCGAGTCCGCGCCGGCGCAGCCAGGCGGCGGACCGGGCGTCGACGCCGCCGGTGAGCCGGCTGGTCGCGGCGTCCAGCAGCACCTCGGCGACGGTCAGCGCCGCGCAGCCCACGGCCCACGGGGTGCCCGAGGGGTCGCGGCGCAGGAGCAGGTCGAGGCAGTGGCCGAGGACGGCGGGTTCGGCGAGGGCCGCGCAGGCGGCGGCCAGCGAGCAGCCGGACACGGCGGCGGTGCGGCCGGCGCTGTGCCGCGCGGC
>NZ_JBEZWL010000305.1:0-1752 GCF_040648015.1 Streptomyces sp. NPDC029216
CCGCCCGCCCCACCCACCGCGCCCCCCCCGCGAAGCCGCGCACCCGGGAACCCGCACGCCCCGGGCCCCGGCCCGCGCCCCGGCTCTCGTACGACATGTCCGCCCTGTGCGAGGCCGCCAAGGGGCGCGTGGACCCCGCGATCGTCGCCCTGTGCCGCTAGGGGGCCACGTCCTGGGGCTCAGGCCGGCGCTGTCGGTGGCGTGTGGCACAGTGCACCCCGTGAACGAGGACATGCACGGCGCGGCACTGGTGGACCGGGTGATCGCACGGGTCCGGGAGCAGGGCTGGCCCACCTGCGACGCCCCGGACATCGACGGGCCGGTGCCGCTGGCGCCCGAGGTGCTCGACCGGCTCAGGCTGCCCGGCGACCGGCCGCTGCCGCCCAGCCTGCGCCGCTGGCTCGCCTTCGACGGCTCCTGGCTCGCCGACGTCGGCTGGTACGAGGACCCGGCCGAGCCCGTCTTCGGCGACCGCGGGCTCGGCGCGACGGCGGAGTGGATGTACGGCTCCGGCGACGGCATGGCCGGCCTGTTCGCCGACTTCGAGAAGCTGCTGCCCGCCGTCTGCCTGCCGCTGGTCGGCGGCACCGACTCGCGCCGCCTGCTCTACCTCGGCTCGCCGGACTCCACGGGCGAGTACCCGGTGCTGGTGACCGACGTCGACGACCTG
Source organism: Streptomyces sp. NPDC029216 (assembly GCF_040648015.1). Lineage (NCBI taxonomy): Bacteria > Bacillati > Actinomycetota > Actinomycetes > Kitasatosporales > Streptomycetaceae > Streptomyces > Streptomyces sp. NPDC029216. The sequence goes on from NZ_JBEZWL010000305.1 coordinate 671, forward strand.
GCGTACGTGGCCGTGATGTACCCGGGCCTCGACGTCTACCTCGCGGACCTCGCCGAGGTCGTCGACCTGGACTTCGACAGCTACACCTCCCTCGCCGAACACCCCGAGTACGCCGCGCGCATGGCCGAGCACGCCGAGAACACCGGACTCGGCGCCGACGGCCTGGAGTTCCACGAACTCGACTGGCTCGACCTCGACTAGTAGGTCCTGGACTTCCCCCGCCGGCCGGGGAATTGGGTGGATGCGGCCGCTCCGGATACCTACAGTGACCGGACACCCGTCCGCCGAGCTGGAGTCCCCCATGCGTACGCACTACCCCCGCACCGCGCACCTGCCGTGGTCCCCCGGCGCCACGGCGGACGACGTGCGCGCCGGCGGGACGGCGGCGCTGGCCGGGCGGGAAGTGGTGGTCACCGAGAAGCTCGACGGGGAGAACACCACCCTGTACGCGGACGGGCTGCACGCCCGCTCGCTCGACTCCGGCCACCACCCCTCCCGCGCCTGGGTCAAGGGCCTCCAGGGCCGGATCGGGGCGCGGATCCCCGCCGGGTGGCGGGTGTGCGGGGAGAACGTGTACGCCCGCCACTCGCTCGGTTACGAGGAACTCGACGGCTGGTTCTACGGGTTCTCCGTGTGGGACGGCGACCACTGCCTGGACTGGGACCGCACGGTGCGGTTCCTGCACCGGCTCGGCGTCCCGGTCCCCCGGGTCCTCTGGCGCGGGGTCTACGACGAACGGGCGCTGCGCGGGCTGCGGATCGACACCGCCCGCCAGGAAGGGTACGTCGTCCGCACGACGGCCGGCTTCGACCGCGCGGACTTCGGGCGGTACGTGGCCAAGTGGGTGCGCGGCGGGCACGTCCGGACCGACACCCACTGGATGTACGCCCCCGTCGTACCCAACGGACTCGGCCCGGCCGCGCCCCTGTGGGCGGTCCGCTCGGGCTCCGAACCGGACCCCGCCGGGCTGCTCGCCGCCGTCGGCGCCGGCACCCCGGCCCGCCCCGGGGACGACCGGACCGTCGCCGAGGTCACGGCCCTGCTGGACGGCGCCGGCCGGACCGGCGAGACCCGGCTGGCCG
>NZ_JBEZWL010000306.1:0-1681 GCF_040648015.1 Streptomyces sp. NPDC029216
TCGACCCGCGGGACGTGGGCATCGCCACCGTCGACATCTCCGCCCTGCGCGGCGGCGACCCCTCGTACAACGCCGACGTGGCCCGCCGCCTGCTGGCGGGGGAGACCGGCCCGGTGCGCGACGCGGTGCTGCTGAACTCGGCGGCCGCCCTGGTGGCCCTGGACCCGGGTACGGGCACGCTGGAGGAGCAGCTGTCGGCCGGCATCGCCCGTGCGGCCGAGTCCATCGACTCGGGCGCCGCACGGGCCGCGCTGGAGCGCTGGGTGGCGGCCACCAACGCGTAGGACCTGGCCGGACGGTGTGCGGGGGTACGGCCGCCCCCCGCGATCGGTGGCCGGAGGCCGGCGCAGCCGGTCGAAGCCCGGGGGGCCGCCTGCGGCCGAGCGGCGCGAGAGCGGCGTGAAGAAGGAGACCCCGGTCCACGATGTGGACCGGGGTCTTGTGCTCGGGGCGTCCTGTGGCAGGATGCTCCCCAAGGTCACGAGTGACAGCGTTTAGGCCCCGGCTTGCTGTCCGGCAACCCTCCTTCCGTGGCGGGGTGCCCCGGGTGATGACCAGGCCGTAGGCAGCGAGGTCTACGGCAAGCGCGGATCCCTCGACACCAGGGGTCCTGGTCTTTCGAGGAGCGTTTTCCGTGAGCAAGCGAATGCGATAGGGCGACTCCGCCCCTACTTCACCCCTCGGAACAGGGTCCCTTCCGCGTACCCGCGCCGCGTCCGAGGCACTTCCCGTACCCCCGACGGCCGACCGCCGCCGCGCGCGCCGCCGTATCCGCGTACGGGCACACCGAAGCCATTCCGCCCTGCCTGCCGGGAGATACCGCCATGTCCGCATCCCTGAACGCCGCCGCCCCCGCCGCCTGCGCCCCGTCCGCTACCACTGCCGAGGGCCCTGCCTGTGCCGCGCCGCTGCCCGTGCTCGGCCGGGACGTCACCGTCCCGCTCGTCACCGGCGGCGAGGTCACCTACGCGGCCCTGGACTACGCGGCCAGCGCCCCCGCGCTCCAGCGGGTCTGGGACGACGTGGCCGCGTACGCCCCGTACTACGGCAGCGTCCACCGCGGGGCCGGCTACCTCTCGCAGCTCTCCACCGACCTCTTCGAGCAGAGCCGGGCCACCGTCGCCGAGTTCCTCGACTGCCGCCCCGCCGACCAGGTGGTCTTCACCCGGTCCACCACCGACTCCCTGAACCTGCTCGCCGCCGTGCTCCCGGCCGGCTGCCAGGTCTTCGTCTTCGAGACCGAGCACCACGCCTCGCTGCTGCCCTGGGGCGACGCGCGGGTCACGTACCTCAACGCCCCGCGCACCCCCGCCCAGGCCGTCGCCACCCTGGAGCGGGCGCTGGCCGACCGCGACCCCCACGGCCCGGCCCTGGTCTGCGTCACCGGCGCGTCCAACGTCACCGGCGAGCTGTGGCCGGTCAGGGAGCTCGCCGCCGCCGCGCACACCCACGGAGCGCGGATCGTGCTGGACGCCGCCCAGCTGGCGCCCCATCACCCCGTCTCCGTACGGGACCTGGACGTGGACTGGGTCGCCTTCTCCGGGCACAAGCTGTACGCGCCCTTCGGCTCGGGCGTGCTCGCCGGCCGCGCCGACTGGCTCCAGGAGGCCGAGCCGTACCTCGCCGGGGGCGGGGCCTCCCGCACGGTGGCCCGGCGGGAGGACGGCGGCGTCGACGTCGA
>NZ_JBEZWL010000307.1:0-1664 GCF_040648015.1 Streptomyces sp. NPDC029216
GAACCCGTTGTTCTATCGAGCGTGGGGGCGTTTGGGTTCGAACAGGGTTCTGGGTCGGGTGATGTTGCGAGTGTCCGGGCATGAAGGCAGGGCCTCTTGGTAGCTCGGGGGTGCGACCCCATCCGGGCTGTTCCAGGAGACCCTGTTGCCACAGCTTTGCGCGCCTGAGCTCGCCGCGTCCAATGCGGCTTCCCCATCGTGTGACTGCATCGCGCACGCGTACGGAAATGCCGCCGATCACGGCGTGCGGGTGCGGCGTTATCCGTCGGACATGACGAATGCGGAGTGGGCGGCCATCCGTCCGCTGCTTCCGGTGCCGGCCTGGCTGGAGGGCCGGGGCGGGCAGCCGGAGGGCTACTGTCACCGGCAGATGCTCGACGCGGTCCGTTACCTGCTCGACAACGGGATCAAGTGGCGGGCGATCCCTGCGGATTTCCCTGCCTGGGACCGGGTCTACGTGTTCTTCCGCCGCTGGCACCGCCAAGGACTGATCGCCGAGTTCCACGACCGCCTCAGGTCCCGCCTGCGTGAGAGGGAAGGCCGCAAGGCGGAGCCGACGGCCGCGGTCATCGACTCGCAGTCCCTGCGGGCGGCCGGCACCGTCGGCGCCGGATCACGCGGCTGGGACCAGGCCAAAAAAGTCGGCGGCCGCAAACGCCACCTGGCGGTTGACTCCACAGGCCTGCTGCTGGTCGTGAAGGTCACCGCTGCGTCCGTGCAGGACCGCGACGGAGCCGTCCCCGTGCTGGAACGGCTCCGTGCACTCCACCGCAAGATCACACTGGTGTGGGCCGACAGCGCCTACGCCGGCCAGCTCGTCCACTGGGCCGCGGAGTCCCTCCGCCTCGCCCTGACCATCATCAGACGCGCCAAGGGCGACAAAACACTCCAGGTCCTGCCCCGCCGCTGGGTCGTCGAGCGCACACTGGCCTGGCTCATGCACCGCCGCCGCCTCGTCCGCGACTACGAACGCCTGCCCGCCACCCACGAAACGATGGTCCTCTGGTCCATGACCATGATCATGGGACGCCGCCTCGCCCGCAGACCTCCGCACTCAACCGGCGGCCGACCCCACCACTGAAGTGGCGTCCACGGTGAACAACCCCTGATCCGCCACCGCCCACCCCCGGGACACCAGCCGCTTCGCCATCGAGCGGACACACTCGATCTTCGCGGGCACCGCTTCCCGGCCCAGGGCCACGGTCAGATCCCTGGCCCGCATCGGACCGCCGGCCGCCCCAGCCACCAGCACGGCCAGCAGACGCTGGTACTCCTCGGGCAGCACCCGGGCCGAGAGACCCTCACGACGGCGTGGCACCACCATGAGCCCCATCGGACCGGGATCCGTGGCCGTCGCGGCCGTCTCCGCCCGAGCCACCGGGCCGTTCAAGACCTCGGCGACCGTCTCACGCGCAATGACCAGCCGCTCCAGACCGGCTTCCGCCTCATCGAGCTCCTCCAGGATCCGATCGGCCTCTTCCCGCAGCCGCTCGATCACCTCCCGCGCAGCCGACTCCCTCGCCTCCAGCAAACCCAGCACCGACGCCATCGCACACCCCCGCACGATCAACGACAAACACGACAACGCATCCCTGCCTCACCGAACCGAAACCCACTCCCACCAGCGGAAAGCCAACGATCACGTTCGATAAGACAACAGGTTC
>NZ_JBEZWL010000308.1:0-1639 GCF_040648015.1 Streptomyces sp. NPDC029216
TCTCCGGCTTGGGCGGGGTGTTGGCCGTTATATATTACAGGGGCCCGCCGCCCTGCGCGGGGCCCCCCCGCCCCGCCCCCGGCCCCGGCCGGGGCGGGGGGGGGGCCCGGCCCCCCCCCCCGCCCAGTCAGGCCCCGGACGCTCCGGTGCCCGCGAGCACCTCCGGGCGCAGCAGGGCGGCGAGCCGCTCGGCCGGGAGCAGGCCGCGCTCCAGGACCAGCTCCGCCACGCCCCGGCCGGTCCTCAGGGCCTCCTTGGCGATGTCGGTGGCGGCGGTGTATCCGATGTGCGGGTTCAGCGCGGTCACCAGGCCGATGGAGTTCTCGACCGTCGCGCGCAGGGTTTCGGTGTTGGCGGTGATGCCGGCCACGCAGCGCTCGGCGAGGGTGAGGCAGGCCGCGCGCAGGTGGGTGACGGACTTCGACAGGGAGTGCAGGATGACCGGCTCGAAGGCGTTGAGCTGGAGCTGTCCGGCCTCGGCCGCCATGGTGATGGTGACGTCGTTGCCGATCACCTCGAAGGCCACCTGGTTGACGACCTCCGGGATCACCGGGTTGACCTTGCCGGGCATGATGCTCGAACCGGCCTGTACCGGCGGCAGGTTGATCTCGCCGAGGCCCGCGCGCGGTCCGGAGGACAGCAGGCGCAGGTCGTTGCAGGTCTTGGAGAGCTTGACGGCGACCCGCTTGAGGACGCCGGACATCTGGACGAACGCGCCGCAGTCCTGCGTGGCTTCGACCAGGTCGGCGGCGGTCACCAGGGGCAGCCCGGTGATGCCGGCGAGGTGCCGGCGGGCCGCCTCGGCGTAGCCGGCCGGGGCGTTGAGGCCGGTACCGATCGCGGTGGCGCCGAGGTTGATCTCGTGGATGAGCCCGAGGGCCTCCGAGAGACGGCTGCGGTCCTCGTCGAGCATGACGGCGAAGGCGGAGAACTCCTGCCCGAGCGTCATCGGCACGGCGTCCTGCAACTGGGTGCGGCCCATCTTCAGCACGTCGCGGAAGTCAGTGGCCTTGCGGGCGAACGCCTCCTGCAGGACGGCCATGGCGTGGAGCAGGCCGTGTACCGCCGAGACGGTCGCGATCCGCACGGCGGTCGGGTAGACGTCGTTGGTCGACTGGCCGAGGTTGACGTCCTCGTTGGGGTGCAGGTGCCGGTAGTCGCCCCTGGCGTGTCCCAGCAGTTCCAGAGCCCGGTTGGCGATGACCTCGTTGGCGTTCATGTTGGTGGAGGTGCCGGCGCCGCCCTGGATGACGTCGACGACGAACTGGTCATGGAGCTTCCCGCCGCGGATCTCCCGGCACGCGGCGACGATCGCGGCGGCCTTCGCGGGCTCCAGCAGGCCGAGTTCCTCGTTGGCGAGGGCGGCGGCCTCCTTGACGGCGGCGAGGGCGTCGATCAGGTGCGGGTAGGCCGATATCGGCGTGCCGGTGATGGGGAAGTTCTCGGTGGCGCGCAGGGTGTGGACGCCCCAGTAGGCGTCCGCGGGGACGTCGCGGTCCCCGAGCAGGTCGTGTTCGCTGCGGGTGGCGGCGGTCATGGGTGTGCGGCCCTCTTCCTGAGGTGGGTGTGGGTGGGGGTGGTGGAACGTGGAGTCAGGCGGGGTGGGTGGGCGGGATCAGCGGCGGCACCGGCCGTACGC
>NZ_JBEZWL010000309.1:0-1615 GCF_040648015.1 Streptomyces sp. NPDC029216
CCCGCCCCGCACCGGGGCGGGCGACGTCGTATCCGGGTCCCGGAGCATGCCCGCAGGTCAGCGCGGCGTGGCGGGCCGGCGGCCGGGCCGGATAACTGGTCGGAGGCCCGCCGATCCTTTGCTATTGTTGTCCATGTCGCCGCGGGAAACCGGGGCCGACCACCGGTCCGGGTGGCGGAATGGCAGACGCGCTAGCTTGAGGTGCTAGTGCCCTTTATCGGGCGTGGGGGTTCAAGTCCCCCCTCGGACACAGAGAAAGAACCCCACTTCGGTGGGGTTCTTTTTGCGTTACGGGACGGAGTGCGGGCGGGCTCGCCGGAGAAGGCGGTGGCCGGATCCGTCCGTGCGGCATCATGGCCCTGACCGGGTCGAGGGGGAGCAGCGTGCGAGACCGGCGCGTTCGTGGGCTTGCCCGAGTACACCTCCCCCGAGCGGATGCAGGGGGCCGCCGCCGGCCCCGCGTCCGACCTGTGGTCCCTGGGGCGCCCTGCTGTGCGCGGCGCTGACCGGGGAGTCGCCCCCGCAGGGCCGGGGCCGGGGGTCCCGTCAGGTGCCCAGGACCGTCAGGCCCCCCTGGGTCGGAAGGCTGCCCGGGGCCAGGGGGCCCAGGGTCTGCGGGAGGGCGAGGCGCGGGGCGTCGCCCGCCGGGAGGGGGCCGAACAGGTACGCGGCCCCCGAGGCGGAGTCGCTGACCAGGTGCGGGCCGCCCGCGGCCGCCGTGAAGCGGGTCAGCGGGGCCCGGAAGAGCCGGCCCAGGTGACGCAGGGTCTCCGGGGTCGGGGCGGCGGGCGCCGGGGGCGGGATGTCGCCCGCAAGGTCCGCCGGAGCGTCCGCCGGGGCGTCCGGGGGGATGGCGCCCGACAAGAGCAGGGCCAGCAGCACCGGGACCGCCTTGCGGCGCAGGGCCTGCGTGGCCTCGTGCAGCCGGTGGGCGTGGGCCGCGGGCAGCGAGAGCGCCAGGCTTCCGGCGGCGCCGCCCGTGGTGATGGGCACCGCCGAGCAGACGACCCCGGGGGAGTACTCGCGCAGGTCGAACACCGGGGCGCCGGGGGCCACCGCGTCCAGGGCGCTGAACAGGACCCGGCTGTCGGTGATGGTGTGCGGGGTGAGCCGGGCCGGGCGGTGGCGGGCCACGTGGTCGGCCCGCACCTCGTGGTCCAGCTGCGTCAGCAGGCACTTGCCGACCGCGCTGGCGTGCGCGGCGGCCCGGAAGTCCACCCACTCCCGCACCGGCGGAGCCCCCGGCCCGTCCGCCATCTGGGTGATCCGGACCTCGCCCTCCGCGTACCGGCTCAGGTAGACGGCGGCGCCCGCGCTGTCCCGCGCCAGCGCCAGGGTGCGCTGCAGCTGGCGCGCCAGGCCCGCGCCGCCGGGAGCCGCGAGCCGGTCCAGGGCCGGGCCGCGCGCGTACACCCCGGCGCCGGGGCGGTACGCGTACTCCTCCTCGCACAGCATCGACAGCAGCGGGCGCAGCGCTGCTTCTGTGAGCCCGGCCTTCCGGGCGAGCTGCCCGGCCCGCACCCCCAGCGGGTGCTGCTCCAGCACCCGTACGAATCCACGTCGATCTCGATGGCGTCGTCGAGGAACCGGTCGACCAGCACGGGGCGGGTCGGGG
>NZ_JBEZWL010000310.1:0-1524 GCF_040648015.1 Streptomyces sp. NPDC029216
CACAGGGCCTCGACCCGTTCCTTGAAGACGGCCTCCAGGAGTGCCTGCCGGGAGGGGAAGTGGCGGTGCAGGGTGGCCGAGCCGACTCCGGCACGGCGGGCGACCTCCTCCAGGGAGGCGTCGGCGCCCTGCTCGGCGATCAGGGCCCCGGCGGCGGCGACGATCTTCTCGGCGTTGCGGCGGGCGTCGGCGCGCATCGGCCGGCCGGGCGGGGCGGTGGCGTCCTTGGGCACGGGTACTCCTGGCGCTTGATAAACGGGGTGGTCCTCCATATCGTAGCGAACGAGAAACGGAGGGCCACCCCACTTCTGGGCTGGCTTCCCTCCGCATGACGCGATGGAGACGATCGTGAAGCTGACGAAGAAGACCGTCGTGGTGGCGGGTGCGACCGGCCTGCAGGGCAGGGCCGTGACACATCACCTGCTCCGCGACGGCTGGCGGGTGCGCGCACTGACGCGTGACCCGGACGGGCCGCAGGCCATGGCGCTGGCGCAGGCCGGCGCACAGGTCGTCCGGGCGCGGATGGAGGACGTCGGCTCCCTGAGGGCCGCGGCCGAGGGCGCCTGGGGCTTGTTCAGCGTCCAGCCCACCGTCGGCTCGCCCGGCACCGCCCCGGATTTCACCGCCGACGACGAGGTGCGCTGGGGGGTGAACGTCGCCGAGGCCGCGCACGCCGCGGGCATCGGGCACTTCGTCTTCACCTCGGTCGCCGAAGCCGACCGGCACCTTGAGGAGAAGCTGCCCGTGAATCTGGTCAGCAAGTGGCGGATCGAGCGGCACGTCGCCGCGCTCGGCCTGCCCGCGACGATCCTGCGGCCGGTGTCGTTCATGGAGAACTTCACCGGCGGCTACGCGCTGCGGAACGGGAACCTGTCCACCGGTCTCGCGCCGGAGGTCCCCCAGCAGATCATGGCCGTCGACGATGTCGGCGCCGTCACCGCGCTGGCGTTCTCCCGGCCGGAGGAGTGGATCGGCCGGGCCGTCTCCCTGGCCGGGGACGAACTCACGCCGGTTCAGATCGCCGCGGCCATCGGGAAGGCACTCGGCATACCGCTGCCCTACGTTCAGATCCCGGTCGACGCGATCCGGGCCCTGAGCGAAGACTTCGCCTACGCCAACGAGTGGCTCAACGAACACGGCTACCGCGCGGACATCCCCGCCACCCGGGAGATCCACCCCGGCACGATGGACTTCAGCACCTGGCTGGAGCGCACCGGCGCGTCCCGGATCGCCGCGTTCCTCGACTCCGCGCGCACCGCCGGGCAGGACGGATGAGCGCCCGTGCTCACGGTCTCGGGCGCGTCGGGATCTGGGCGGCGGACTTCGACCGCCTCTCCGCACCCGAGGTCCGCAAGGCTGCCGCCGCGGTCGAGGGCCTCGGCTTCGGAACCCTGTGGTTCCCCGAGACGACGGGACGGGAAGCCATGGCGCAGGCCGCGATCCTCCTGGCGGCCACCCGGCACATCACCGTGGCCTCCGGCATGACCGACATCTACGCCCGCGACCCGGTCACGGCCGCCGCCG
>NZ_JBEZWL010000311.1:0-1518 GCF_040648015.1 Streptomyces sp. NPDC029216
TACGAGGTCTTGCGCCCGGCGCACCGAGAGCACGCACCAGACGCCGCGGGGCCGCCCTCCGGGCGACGACGGGACTTTGACGACAGACCCTAGAGGGTGTTGAGGTCCACGGCCTCCGCCATCGCTCGGTAGCCGGCGTCGTTGAGGTGGAGGCGGTCGGCGAAGGCGAACTCGGCCTTGAGCTTCTCCGGGTGCTGCGGGTCGGCGACCGCGCGGTCGACGTCCACGACGGCGTCGTAGGCTCCGGCGGTGCGGATCCACCGGTTGACCTCGCCCCGGATCTCGTCGCCCTGCGCGGTCCAGTAGCCGGAGTCCCCGTACGGGGGGATCGTGGCGCCGATGATCCTGACGCCGCGGGCGTGGGCCTCGCGGATCAGCTCCCGGTACCCGGCGATGATCTCCTGCGCGGTCACCCGGGGGCCGGTCGTGCAGCGGTCCTGGGGCCCGTCGGGCTGGACGATGTCGTTGGTGCCCTCCAGGACGATCACCGTGCCGGTGTCGGGGCGGCCCAGGGCGTCGCGCCGGAAGCGGTGCAGGGCGCTCTCCCCGTAGCACGCCGAGTCGTTGAGGACCTTGTTCCCGCCGATGCCCGCGTTGATGACGGGGCGCGGCGTGCCCTGGGCGGCGAGGCGGCCGGCGAGGGCGTCGGAGTAGCGGCGGTCGGCGCCGGGGGTCGCACCGAAGCCGTCGGTGAGGGAGTCCCCGAACGTGACGACCGCGCCCCGGCGCGGGCCCGGGGCGCCGGCGCCCCGTACGTCGATCCCCGCCAGGTAGTACCAGGAGAAGCTCTGGTTCCCCGGGGCCGAGAAGGCGTCCGCGGCGGCGTCGCGCAGGTGGTCGCCGTCGGCCCGGAAGGTGGTGCCCATGGCGACGTTGTGGAAGGTGGCGGGGCCGGTGGGGTCCTGGAAGTAGAAGGTGACGGTGAGCTGTTCGAAGGCCTGGACGGGCAGGGTCACGGCGTCGCTGGACAGTTCGGCGCCGGCCGGGACGGTCACCGCGCCCTTGCCGCCGAACCGCAGCGTGCGTACGGTCTCCGGCCGGACGGCGGCGCCCCCGGCGCTCTTGGCGACGGTCGCGCCGGTGAGCCGCAGCGGGGTCTTGCCGTAGGTGTTGGAGAGGCGGACGCGCAGCTCGCTGCCCTGGGCGCCGGCCCGTATCACCTGGCGCACCGACTGGTTGCGGAAGCCCTCCTCGGACCAGTTGGGGAACCAGTCGGTGTGGGTGGCGGTCTGCGGGGAGGCGCCCCAGGCGCTGTGCCAGGGGGTGCCGTGCGCGGCGGCGGGGGTCGCGGTGGTGGCGGCCACGGCCAGGAGGGCGGCGGCCAGCGGAGCGGCGAAGACGATCTTGTTGGTAGTCACACCACTCTGACACGCGGCGGCCCTCGGATGTGACAGGAGTGGCGGAATTTTCTCCGTTCCGGCCGGACCCCCGTCGCGCGGGGGCGCCGGCGGGGGGCGGGGGGGGGGGAACGCGGGGTGGGGAGGGCCGCGGGATTGTGGCGGGTTGGAGGGGGGGGGC
>NZ_JBEZWL010000312.1:0-1457 GCF_040648015.1 Streptomyces sp. NPDC029216
GGGGGGGCCCCTATAATAGCCCCGCCCCCCGCCTTGGCGGGGGTGGGCCCCCGGGGCCCCCCCCCCCACCCCCGGCCCCACCCGACAGACCCCCATCCACTCCTCAGGCACGACGTTCTCTGAACGGAGAAACCCCCATGTTCACGATCCCCTTCCAGCGTCCGCTCATCCTGGCCGCGGCCTCCCTGGCCCTCGTCACCGGCACCGCCTGCGCCGCGCAGGCAGCGGTGGCCCACACCCCCACCAGCGCCCAGGTCACGGCCCTCCAGGCCTCGAACTGCGGCCTCGGCGGATTCGGCGGCGCGGGCGGCGAGGGCGGCAAGGGCGGCGAGGGCGGCAAGGGCGGTCAGCCCGGTCAGCCGGGCGAGCCCGGCAAGGCCGGCGGGACGGCCTGCCTCGGCTTCGCCGACCTGCCCGACAAGCCCAAGTCGGAGCTGACGGTGGTGGACAGGGTGCGCATCGTGCTCACGGTGATGGCCGCCGACGACTCCAAGGACATGAAGGCCAAGATCGCCGACAAGTACAAGATCACCACCGAGCAGATCGACACCTGGAAGAAGCAGTACCTCGACGGGGACTGGTTCGCCCTGATGAGCGGCGCCGCGAGCTGATCCGGCGAGGCGGCGAGCGGAGACGGAAAGGCTCCCGGGCGCCCCGGCCCGAAAAGGCCGGGGCGCCCCGCGCATCCGCACTTCCCCGCACATCCGAAACGAAGTCCCACCCGTAGTGGAATCAATTCCAGGCAAGGAAGAAATGCCATGCGCGTACGTTCTTGGAAGCTGCGTCTCGGTCTCGTCGTCTCGACCGCTCTGCTCGGTGCCGGCGCCCTCGCACCCGTCGCCTCCGCCGCTCCCGCGGCCCCGTCGGGCCAGATGGCACAGGTCCTCACCGGAAACCACGGCTCCGGATCCGGCAACCCGCTCGGCAAGCTCTTCGGCGGCGGCAACGGCGGCGGCAACGGCGGCGGTCACGGATCCGGCCTCGGCGCCGGGGGAGTGAAGGTCGGCAACGGCAGCGTCCGCGTCGGCGACAACGTCTGCGCCGGCCGCTGCAACGGAACGGTCAACGGAACCAACGGCAGCAACGGCGGCGTCTGCGCCGGCCTCTGCAACGGCAGCGCCAACGGAGGCAACGGCACCGACGGCACGAACGGCGGCAACGGCACCAACGGCGGCAAGGGCGGCGTCTGCGCCGGCGTCTGCAACGGCAGCTCTAACGGCGGCAACGGCGGCAACGGCGGCAACGCCCCGGCCGGGGGCGACGGCGGCGACGGAGGCCGCGGCGGCGACGGCGGCATCTGCGTCGGCGTCGGCTGCGAGACCAGCGGGGCCGGCGGCCGCGGCGGCAACGGCGGCTCCGACTGACCCCCCCGCCCCCCCCCCCCCCCCCCCCCCCCGCGGGCCCCGGGCCCCCCCCCCCCGCCCCCCCCGGGCGGGGGGGCGGCCCCGCCCCCCCCC
>NZ_JBEZWL010000313.1:0-1340 GCF_040648015.1 Streptomyces sp. NPDC029216
GGACGCTGGCGCGTCGTCGGGCCAGGGCGATGACGGCTTGGACGTGTTTGCATCCCTCGCCGCGCTTCTTGAGGTAGAAGTCCCGGTTCGGCCCTTCCCGGATGATGCTGGTCTGCGCGGACATGTAGAAGACCCGACGCAGGCGGCGGCTGTAGCGCTTGGGCCGGTGCAGGTTGCCGGTCCGGCGGCCGGAGTCTCGCGGGACGGGCACCAGCCCGGCCGCCGAGGCGAGGTGGCCGGCGTCCGTGTAGGCCGTCAGGTCACCTGCCGCAACGACGAACTCCGCCCCGAGTATCGGGCCCATGCCAGGAACGGACTCGATGACCTCGGCCTGCGGGTGGCTGCGGAACGTCTCGCGGACCTGCTTGTCGATCCGCTTGAGCCGGTCGTCAAGGGCCAGGATCTGCGTGGCGAGATCCGCGACGATCTGGGCAGCGACGTCCTCGCCGGGCAGCGAGGTCTGCTGGGCCTGGGCGGCTTCCAAAGCGGCAGCCGCAACGGCGTCGGCGCCGCGGACACTGCGATGGGCAAGCCAGGCCGTCAGACGGGCCCGGCCACGGCGGCGGATGGCGGCCGGGGTCTGGTAGCCGGTCAGCAGAACCAGGGCGCCCTTGTGGCTGGAGTAGTCGAAAGCCCTCTCCAGAGCCGGGAAGACACCGGTCAGCACATCACGAAGCCGGTTGATCAACCGGACCCGGTCGGCGACCAGGTCGGAGCGGTGGGCGGTCAGCAGCGCGAGGTCCGCCGCCAGCTGGGCGGGCACATCGATGGCAGCGAAGTCCCGCCGCTGCCTCGACGTTTCAGCAATGACATAGGCGTCGCGGGCGTCGGTCTTGGCCTCGCCCCGGTAAGCGCCGGACATGCGGTTGACCGTGCGGCCGGGCACGTAGACGGCCCGCTGACCGTGGGCCGCGAGCAGGGCCAGCAGCAGCGCGGAAGACGTGCCGGAGATGTCCACCGCCCAGGACACCTCGCCGGCCAGCTCCAGGATCTCGCCGAGCGCGGTCAGGATCGCCGACTCGTCGTTGTCGATCTTCTTCGACCACAGGGTCGCGCCGGTCTCGTCGACCACCGTGGCCCAGTGGTGCCCCTTGCCCGCGTCGATGCCGGCCCAGACCCGGGCCCGTCGCTTGCTCACTCGCCCCTCCTCAGCTCCCACAGCATGCCGTCGGCCCGAGGAACACCCCGCTGTCATCTCCGTAATCAGCGACCAGAGCGCACATCTCAATCAGCAGCCAGGGCGCCCCGGAGAGCCGGACGGCCACTCCTCAGGAGCCACTGAAGGCAAGACCCCATAAGCCACATCCGGCCCTCCCGGGCCGCCTATCAACTTACGGAGA
>NZ_JBEZWL010000314.1:0-1337 GCF_040648015.1 Streptomyces sp. NPDC029216
ACGAAGGCCTTCCCCACCGGGACCTACCGCAACATCTCGGGGAACCTGGCGCTGTCCTACGGGCTGATCGCGGCGGCCCAGCAGGCCGACCTGCCGCTCTACCTGGGCTCGTACCCGATCACCCCGGCCTCGGACATCCTGCACGAGCTGTCCAAGCACAAGAACTTCGGCGTGCGCACCTTCCAGGCCGAGGACGAGATCGCCGGCATCGGCGCCGCCCTCGGGGCCGCCTTCGGCGGGGCGCTGGGCGTGACGACCACCTCGGGCCCGGGCGTGGCGCTGAAGTCGGAGACCATCGGCCTGGCGGTGTCGCTGGAGCTTCCGCTGCTGATCGTGGACATCCAGCGCGGCGGGCCGTCCACCGGTCTGCCGACCAAGACGGAGCAGGCGGACCTCCTGCAGGCCATGTACGGCCGCAACGGCGAGGCCCCCGTCCCGATCGTCGCCCCGCGCACCCCGGCGGACTGCTTCGACGCCGCGCTCGACGCGGCCCGGATCGCGCTCACGTACCGCACCCCGGTGTTCCTGCTCTCCGACGGCTACCTCGCCAACGGCTCCGAGCCCTGGCGGATCCCGGACGTGGCCGACCTTCCGGATCTGAAGGTCCAGTTCGCGACGGGCCCGAACCACGAGCTCGCGGACGGCACCGAGGTGTTCTGGCCGTACAAGCGGGACCCGCAGACCCTGGCCCGCCCCTGGGCGGTCCCGGGCACCCCCGGCCTGGAACACCGCATCGGCGGCATCGAGAAGCAGGACGGCACGGGCAACATCTCCTACGACCCGGCCAACCACGACTTCATGGTCCGCACCCGCCAGGCCAAGACCGACGGCATCGAGGTCCCCGACCTGGAGGTCGACGACCCGGACGGCGCCCGCACCCTGGTCCTCGGCTGGGGCTCCACGTACGGGCCCATCACGGCCGCGGTCCGCCGGCTGCGCCTGGCGGGGACCCCCATCGCGCAGGCCCACCTGCGCCACCTCAACCCCTTCCCGAGGAATCTCGGCGGGGTCCTGAAGCGTTACGACAAGGTAGTGGTGCCGGAGATGAACCTCGGGCAGCTGGCCACCCTGATCCGGGCGAAGTACTTGGTCGACGCCCAGTCGTACAACCAGGTCAACGGAATGCCCTTCAAGGCGGAGCAGCTCGCGACGGTTCTCAAGGAGGCCATCAATGACTGAGGTGACCGACGCCCCCACCCTGCTCTCCCTGGTGCCCAAGGCCGAGGCGCGGCAGTCCATGAAGGACTTCAAGTCGGACCAGGAGGTCCGCTGGTGTCCGGGCTGCGGTGACTACGCGGTCCTCGCCGCCGTCCAGGGCTTCATGCCCGAGCTCGGCC
>NZ_JBEZWL010000315.1:0-1248 GCF_040648015.1 Streptomyces sp. NPDC029216
CGCCGGCCCCGGAGCCGCAGCGGATCGGGAGGCCGGGGCGGACGCGGACGCGGGGGCGGAGGCCGAGGCGGACGCGGACGCCGATGCCGATGCCGATGCCGAGGCGGACGCCGAGGCCGCCCGCTCGTCCGCCGTCGGGGAGAGCGCGACGAAGGCGGCGGTGATGAACAGGTACGAGCCGAGCCCGACCGCGAGCGGGAAGATGAACTGCAGCGCGGTGGCTCCGGGCAGCGCCTGGTCCGAGGGGGCCACCCGGACGGCGACCGCCAGCATCCCGGTGTAGTGCATGCTGCTGACGGCCCCGCCCATGACGAGGGAGGCGACGGCCACGGCCAGCGGCGAGCGGATGTTGAGGGCGGCCCAGAGGGCGGCGGTCGCGGCGACGACGGCGATGGCCACCGAGGTCCCGACGGTGAGCGGGTCGTAGGAGATCCGGCCGTGCAGGCGCAGGGCCGCCATGCCGAGGTAGTGCATGCTCGCGACCCCGAGGCCGGTGGTGAGGCCGCCGAGGACGAGGGCGCGGCCGCGGTCCTTGCCGTAGCCGACGGCGAAGACCCCGGCGCCGACGACGACCACCGCGACGAACAGGCTCAGCAGGGTCAGCGGCACGTTGTAGTGGATCTCGGTCCCGGTGACGTGGAAGCCGAGCATGGCGATGAAGTGCATCGTCCAGATGCCCGTGCCGATGGCGGAGGCCGCGGTGAGCAGCCAGTTGCGGCGGGAGGAGCCCGTCGCGGCGAGCGCGCGGACGGTGCAGCGCAGCCCGAGGGCGGCGCCGATCGATGCCATCACATATGACAGCGCGGGTGTCAGCCAGCCATAGGCGGCGTGGTCCAGGTGTCCCATGGCCACGGGACGCTAGTCCGGGTGAGGGGACGAACAAGGGGCGCATTTCGAAAGCCGCTGGAACTGCTGGAATATGACAGAGATACGTTCATCTCCGATCACACCACGTACCACCTTGCACACGGTCCGCAGGGTTCACCCTGCGGACGCCTGGGCGATCCGGGCGCCGGGTGCGGAATCATGGGCGCATGAGCACTGAGAACCGTATGAGCGATGACCACACGCGTGTACAGGAGTTCTTCGGGGCGCGCGCCGACGCCTGGGACGAGAAGTTCCCGGAGGACGGGCCCGCCTTCGCGACGGCCGTCGCCGAGTTCGGCATCGGGCCCGGCGACCGGGTGCTCGACGCCGGCTGCGGCACCGGGCGGGCGCTGGCCCCGCTGCGCGCGGCCGTCGGCCCCG
>NZ_JBEZWL010000316.1:0-1230 GCF_040648015.1 Streptomyces sp. NPDC029216
GCTACGAACGCAAAGCCGACCACTTCCTCGCCTTCACCAGCATCGCCTGCACCCTCATCTGCTACCGAAGACTGGCCAAATGAGATGACGTCTAATAGGCGGGGCAGGGCGGGACTGGGTGCGGTCCCTTGCGGCGGCCAGCTCAGTCCCGGGTGTGTTCGCGGGCATCGGGTTGACCGGCCCGGGGGTGGCCCGCCCCTCAAGTGCCCTTCGAGCACGGGCGGGCAGAAGAGATGCCCTTCGGGCAGGTCCTCCGCTCCCGGGCCCCTTTGAGGGCGCTTCGCGCCGGGGCCGCCCCTGCGGGGCAAGGGAAGACAACCAGGGGGCGGCTGGCCCCCAGGGCCAAGCGCCCCCGGGTAGGACCGTCTAGGGCCCCTGTGGGGATTCCTGGGTGCCGTTTGAGGGCTAGGGTCGGGCCCCGGCCGGTGACGTGTGGTCAGTGCGCGGCCGCGTCCGGGCCCGTGCCGAGCTGGCGGCGGCCGGGGGAGCGGGGCGCCCCCTCGGGCCCCTCGGCGGCCGTTTGCGGCGCTTCGGCCGGCTCGGCGGCGAGTCGGGCTCGGCGGCCGGCCGTGGGCTGTGCTGGGGGAGTTGCGGGGCGCGGGCCGGTGCCCAGGGCGCGGCGTTCGATCATCCGGCTAGTCTCCCGGCTCGGCACCGGGGTTCGGACCACCTAGGGAGCAGTTCACATGACCAGGGACGAAAAGCAGTCCGTAATCATGCAGGCGATTGATGCGTATCTCGCGGAAGTCGATACCGACGAAGCGGATTTGGACTTCGACGATTTGGCATGGGCGATTGTCCACGCATTGAGCGTTGCGGAGAAATCCTAAAGAGCCTGAATGTGTGGCTGGCTGGGGGAGGGGTGAGCGGGGCGGGGTGGCGCTCTCGATTCCCGCCTAGGGGGTGTCCTGTGGTTCTGCCATTGGTACATGCTGCATCAGGTGATGCAGCAGGGTCCGGGATGTTACACAGTGCATCACGCCCTGCCCCCGCCCGTGGTCCTGCTCTCAGGGGTCCAGGCGGTGCCTGGACCCCTGTCCCACGGTCCCGCAGTCAGGGGTCTGCCCAAGCCCCGCTGCCCCCTTCCCTGTTGCCAGCCGCCCGCGTAGCGGGCCCCGGGCCGGGGAGCGCAGCGACCGGGCCCGCTCTGGACTGCGCAGCAGGCCAGAAGCCTGGAGCGCAGCGGAAGGCCTCACCTCCCGCGCGGAGCGCGGGAGGTGACCATGGGTC
>NZ_JBEZWL010000317.1:0-1174 GCF_040648015.1 Streptomyces sp. NPDC029216
CTACGAACGCAAAGCCGACCACTTCCTCGCCTTCACCAGCATCGCCTGCACCCTCATCTGCTACCGAAGACTGGCCAAATGAGATGACGTCTTAACTCGATACAGGAGAACCCGGACTGCCCGGCTGACCACCTCCCAGCGCTGAAGCACTCACCGGCCCCGCTCCAGGCGGGGCCGGTCAGTCTTCAGCGGCCACCAGGCCAAGCCAGCTACCGTTCAGGCCCACCGTCCTGGGCCGGGCACTGCCAGTCAGCCGCATCGATTGCATCGCCAGCCATGTCACTGAGGTGGAAGCAGTTGCCGTTGGCCCATACCGTGACCGAGTCCCGCCGATGGTCGACCTGGAATGGCTCGTCCCCACGCAGCGTTCCGGACCAGGAACCGTCTTCCGCCGGCGAGTGGGTGACAACGACGCAGGTCTGCCCTGGCAGGAGTTGGTAGGCATCTGCCCATGGCTCCACGGTCAGCTCCAGCGGCGCTTCGCCGTCATTCCTGACCAGCAGCCGTGCGGTTCCCCCAGCGAACATCTCAAGCACCTCTCGTTGCCCCGCAGGCGACCGCCATGCGCCCCCGAGGATGGACCCGTCCCCGCCTCGACTACTGTCCTGGGCCACTCATGACCGCAGAGCCTCTCCTTGCGGGTCGTAGCAGATCAGCCCGTACTCGCGCGCCAGCGAAGCGGCGTACTCGGAGACCTCTTCGGCGCGGACGTAGGACATGAGTAGGTCACGATCGGTCCCGAGGCTTCATCGATGACCGGAGGAGATGCCCATGGACTGTCACGGCCATCCTCCGGATAGCGCTCGATCAAGGCGTTCACATAGGCATCGATGCGCGGCGAGAGCGGCACAGCCGCCTCCTCCGATTCGAGGTAGCGCTCGAACAACTCATCGAAGGCCAAGCCCGCCGCCTCGTCATCGAGCGGCTGCTCACCGTCCCACACAGCAAGGTCGTAACTCACGACCAAATGATCGCAGAGGTGGTGGTGGGATGAGTCGGCACCTCGGGTGCCGGCTGACACCGCCCACGTGCGGCGGCTTCAACGCCCTGCCCGAGTGCACAAACCTTGATCGTTTCTTACTGATCATTTCAGAATGAGGTTCGTAGGCGGCGAAGGCATATGAGGCTGCAGGCCAGTTCGAGCAGGCCCTGATGGAGATCTGCGCGCCGTTCG
>NZ_JBEZWL010000318.1:0-1153 GCF_040648015.1 Streptomyces sp. NPDC029216
GACTTTTGTCCGCGGACAAAAGTCGGGGACTCCCCCACACCCCGCCTCCGGACAACCGGCCCAGGTTGCATCATTCCCCCAGCCGTGGTCTCTCGGCTCCTTGAGCGAGGACTGGGGGCGGGCGGAAGAGGTGATCGCTCAGGCTCGGCCGCACGCGAGGGGCGGTGGGTTCAAGCTGGAGCTGCTCACACGGCTGCTCGCCCGCCACGGACACCTGGACGAAGCGGTCGCGCTCCTGACCGCCGGAATCAACGACCCGAGCCTCGCCTCCGCTCTGGTCGAACTCAGCGAGGGGGCGGGCCGGAACGAGGAGATCCCCTTGCTGTTGGCCGCCCGCAACCCTGAGGGACACCGGTGCGACGACCGTGGTGCTGCCGGGGTCTCGATCCCGATACGGCTATCGGCCTGCCCGCGGCGGTCCGTGAGCGTCAGGGCCACGTCCGACGAGGCGATCGCCCTCCTGGACACCCGGCAGTTCACCTCAGTCAACAACCAGGACCAGCTGGCCGATCTGCTGGCACGGCGCGACAGAATCGAAGAACAGCGCGCCTACGCGATAGCGCGACGTGGACGGCGCCATCGCCGTGAACGTACCGGCAGTTGGACGAGTCACCCATGCACCAGCCCCACACAACGCATGCACTGGCCCAGCTCCTCGTCCGACACCACCGGGGGCGGCTTAGGCCGCCCCCGGCCGTGCCGAAGAACGGCTCGCCTACCTCGATGCCTTCACAGCACACCGCGGCGGCCAGGAGGAATGGGAGTTCTTCAGGCTATGGCTGCCTGCAGCCTGCTCGACGAGACGATGGGAGCTGACGCAGACGCACCGCGACCGGCGACACCGGGTTTGCGGCCCGCACGATCTCAGACTTGCTTGCCGAGTCCGGCCGGACCGACGAGGCCGTCGCCATCCTGGAACCCCATCGGGCCACCCACCCAACGCACTGGCCGGCCACCTCATCGACCTCGGCCGGGTCGAGGAAGCCCCTGGAACTCCTCCAGCGGCACGCACCCAAAGCCGTTCGTGCCCCTCTGGTCGGGCACCTTCGCATCCGAACCCTCGTTCTGACACCGCCATATTCCGGGGCTGGGGGCTAGGTTCGGGGGTGGGGGCGGTGGTGGGGGGGGGGAGAAGTGGACCCCGCGCGCCCCC
>NZ_JBEZWL010000319.1:0-1145 GCF_040648015.1 Streptomyces sp. NPDC029216
CCTGCGGCTACGGTTCCGAGGCGAAGAAGGAGGACGACAAGGCCAATGTCGCGGCCACTGACGGCGCTAAGAAGCTGTCCGCTTCCGAGGTGCGTATCGGCTACTTCCCGAACCTGACGCATGCGACCGCGCTGGTCGGTCTTCAGGAAGGCCTGATCGCCAAGGAACTGGGCGGCACCGCGATCAAGCCGCAGACCTTCAACGCCGGCCCGTCCGAGATCGAAGCCCTCAACGGCGGCTCCCTCGACATCGGCTTCATCGGCCCCTCCCCGTCGGTCAACGGCTACGTGAAGTCCAAGGGTTCGAACCTGCGGATCGTCTCGGGCTCCGCCTCCGGCGGCGTCAAGCTCGTGGTGAACCCCGACAAGATCAAGACCCTCGACGACCTCAAGGGCAAGAAGATCGCCACCCCGCAGAAGGGGAACACCCAGGACGTCGCGTTCCTCAACTGGATCTCCGAGAAGGGCTGGCAGGTCGACCCCGAGTCCGGCAAGGGCGACGTCTCCGTCGTGCGCACCGACAACAAGGTCACCCCGGACGCCTTCAAGCAGGGCTCCATCGACGGCGCGTGGGTCCCCGAGCCCACCGCCTCCAAGCTGGTCTCCGACGGCGGTCAGGTCCTGCTGGACGAGACCTCCCTGTGGCCCGACAAGAAGTTCGTGATCACGAACGTGATCGTGTCGCAGAAGTTCCTCAAGGAACACGCGGACGTCGTCGAGGCCGTGCTGCGCGGCACGGTCAAGACCAACGAGTGGATCACCGCCAACCCGGAGCAGGCCAAGGCCTCCGCGAACGCCAAGCTCAAGGCCGACAGCGGCAAGGAACTCGACGCGAAGATCCTCGACCCGGCCTGGCAGTCCATCCTCGTCACCGACGACCCGCTGGCCGCAACCCTGAAGACCGAGGCCGACTGGGCGGTGAAGGCCAAGCTGCTGGAGAAGCCCGACCTGGCCGGGATCTACGACCTGACGCTCCTGAACAAGGTCCTCAAGGCCGCCGGCAAGCCCGAGGTCTCCGACGCCGGCCTCGGCACCAAATAACCCCGTAAGCCCGTAGGCCCGTACATCCCAGGAGGTGACGACCATGGCCACCACTCTCGCCAAGGCTGCCGACGGCGCGGTTGCGGAACACACGCACGCCGCGCG
>NZ_JBEZWL010000320.1:0-1108 GCF_040648015.1 Streptomyces sp. NPDC029216
CGGGCGTCGTCGGCGGCGCGCTGGGCGGCGCGGCGGTCCTCGTCGGCTGCGCGGGCACGGTCCAGGCAGACCTCGGCGCGGGCCTCGGACTCCGCGGCCTCGTCGGCGAGTTCGCGGACCTTCGCCTGCCAGCCGGAGCGCTCGCGCAGACGGTGGGCGAGGCCGGCGAGGGCGTCGGCGGCGCGGCGGGCGCGCTGGGCGGTCTCCTGGCGTTCGTCGCGGACCCGGGCGGCGTCGGCGGCGGCCTCGTCCGCCTCGGCGCGTACGGTACGGGCCTCCGTGAGCTCGGCGTCGGCCTCCTCGGCGAAGGAGCGGGCGGCGACGGCGAGCTCGGCGAGCTCCGCGAGGCGGCCGGGCGGGCAGCCGGTGCGCCAGGAGGCGAGGCGGGCGGCGAGCTCGCGGTCGCCCGCGAGGCGGGCGGCGAGCTCGCGGATCTCGGTGTCGCGGGCGGTGGCACGGGCGCGCAGGGCCTGGCGTTCCTCGTCGGCGGCGTGCTCGTCGTGCATGGCCGGGTTCGGGGAAACGATGAAAACGCTGGACACCGCCGAATCGCCGTCCGAGGGCGGTGCGGGCGCCAGCAGGGCGGCGGCGGTGCCGACGGCGACGGTGGAGCGGGGCAGCAGGGCGGCGCCGGAGAGCACCTCGCGGGCCCGGCTGTGGGTGTCAGGGTCGGTGATGACGACGCCGTCGACGAGTTCGGGGCGGGCGGCGAGCACGGCGGCGTGGTCGGCGGGGTCCACGGACTGGGCGAGGTAGCGCCAGCCTGGCAGGGCCGGGATGCCGTGTTCGCCGAGGTACTCGACGGTGGCGAGGACGTCGGGGCCGGGCGGGAGGAGGCCGCCGTCGCCGAGGGCGCCGAGGATGCGGGCGTCGTCGGCGGCGGCGGTGCGCAGCTCGAACAGCTGGCGTTCGGCCGAGCCGACGGTGTCGGCGAGGAGTTCGGCGAGGGTGTCGGCGTTGCGGTCCAGGTCCTCGGCGGTGAGGGCTCCGGCGGTGGTGGCGCCGGCCCGGGGCGCGCCCGGTGCACCGGCGTGCGCTCCCGTCGGGTGTCCGGGGACGGCGGCGGACCCGTCGGCCCGGCCGGCGGTGTGCGCGGCCGTGCGCTGCG
>NZ_JBEZWL010000321.1:0-1072 GCF_040648015.1 Streptomyces sp. NPDC029216
TGTTCTGTCCAGGGAGGTTGTGGACGGGTGATGCAGGTCTCGGCTGAGAGATCTTGAAATGGGTGAGGGCCTTCTGGCCTGGTGTGGATTGCGACATCTGCACCGGCGACCAGAAAGGCCCTCGTGCCCCACCGTAATGCACCCCTGACCGAGACCGGACGCCTGCGGCTGGCCCATTGCGTGGTCGAGGACGGCTGGCCGCTACGGCGGGCGGCCGAGCGTTTCCAGGTCTCACCGACCACCGCCCAGCGGTGGGCCGCCCGCTACCGGGCCCTCGGCGAGGCCGGCATGGCCGACCATTCCTCCCGCCCGCACCACAGCCCCCGCCGGACAGCGACCCGCACCGAACGGCGGATCATCAAGGTCCGGATCCTCCGGCGGTGGGGACCGGCCCGCATCGCCGGACTGCTGAACGTGCCCGCCTCCACCGTCCACCGGGTCCTGGTCCGCTACCGGATCGCCCGCCTGACCCACCTGGACCGCGCGACCGGCCGCGTCATACGCCGCTACGAACGCGAAAAGCCCGGCGAACTCGTCCACGTCGACGTCAAGAAACTCGGCAACATCCCAGACGGCGGCGGCCACAAGGCACTGGGCCGCGCGGCGGGCCGCAAGACCAAGACCGGCGTCGGCTACCAGTACATCCACACCGCCGTCGACGACCACTCCCGCCTCGCCTACAGCGAGATCCACGCGGACGAGAAGAAGGAAACCGCCACCGCCTTCTGGCAGCGGGCGCAGGCCTACTTCACCAGCGCCGGGATCACTGTCGAGCGTGTCATGACCGACAACGGCTCCTGCTACAAGTCGTATGCCTGGCGTGACCTGCTGGCGGCGGCCGGGATCACCCACAAGCGAACCCGGCCCTACCGGCCCCAGACCAACGGCAAGGTCGAACGCCTCAACCGCACCCTCCTGGAGGAGTGGGCCTACGCCCGCCCCTACACGTCAGAACAGGAACGACGCGACGCGTTCCCCAAGTGGCTCCACACCTACAATCACCACCGAGGACACACCGCGCTCGCAGGCAAACCACCCGCCAGCCGCGTCCCCAACCTCACTGGGCAATACA
>NZ_JBEZWL010000322.1:0-1058 GCF_040648015.1 Streptomyces sp. NPDC029216
GCGTTACTCAGGTTGAACTCGTGATGTCGGCGGCAGGACCGGATGGAGGAGCGGCTGTGGCATGCTCGTCCGCGTGATCGAGGTCCCAAATGATGGCTGGTCGTTCGCAGCAGCACGGGAGCCGGCTCACTTCGGTGCTTGCGAGGTGAACGGGGCCCCTGGTGTCGAGCACGCGGTAGGCGCGCGCGGGACGCTGTGTGGCATATCGGCACGGCACACCACTCTCTACCTGCATCTTTTCGTTCCCGACGCGCTGCAGTCGTGTCGACGGTGCCGTCAGCAGGCCGACGCGGCCCCGACCCAGCCTTGTGCCCAGGAGCGCCTTCACGGCCGAGTCCGGGATTCGGCTCCGGGCACGATGCGCGATGAGCTACTCGCCGCCCTTCGTACGGGGGCGACGGTTCGCTTGTGGATCAACGGCCGCTCCGCAGATCTGGCAAAGTTCTACGCGAGGATCGACGAGCTGACCGAGGGTGTCGGGCCCGCTGCCGAAGCTTTCGCGTCAGCGGCGACAATCGGACTGGCGAACGTTGAGCACGAACTCTGGCGGTTCCTGGTCGTCCTGCCAGAGGGCGACGCTCCTCCGATCGTCGCTCGCGGACCACGCGACCGCTGATGCGGCCAAGACCTGCCGATGTCGAACACGATCACGGCAACGCAGTGGTCAGCCCGGTCGCGGCCAGGCAGCGTCGATGAGCTGCGGCCGGTACTGGATCTTCCGTAAGCCGCGTCTGACCGTCTGCACGAGGTGGTCCGGGTCGGAGAAGGCGACGTTGGCCAGGAATCCGCGTCGCAGTAGCGACCAGATGCCCTCGACTGGATTGAGATCGGGCGCGTACGAGGGCAGCTGGTAGACGGTGAGCCAGTCCTGGGCGGCGATGAACTTCTTCATGCCGGCGGCCAGGTGGGTGTTCAGGTTGTCCCAGATCAGGATGATCGGTCCGCCGAGCTGGTTGTGTGCCGCGGTGATCAAGTCGCGGTAGTCGGTCCAGGCGAAGCTCTTGCGGCCCTTGCTCCTGCCCTGGCCGTCGTCCAGCCTGGGCCGGTAGATCAGCCGG